>DASWBC010000513.1:0-6803 GCA_036390815.1 Gemmatimonadaceae bacterium | reverse complement strand
CGTTTTCGACTCGACAGAGAGTGCGGCTGCGCGCCTCGAGAACGAGCAGGCGATCAGGTCTCTTGCGGCGCGCGGCACGGGCGTCGGCGCCGACGGAGTCGTCTGTCTCGAGAAGTCAGGGGAGGGCGATGTCCGGATGCGTTACTATAACAGCGACGGCTCCGAGGCCGCGCTTTGCGGAAACGCGAGCCTCTGTAGCACGCGCCTCGCCGTGGAGCTGGGTCTGGCACAGGCAGGAGGATTCCTCCTTCACACGGCTGCCGGATCGCTACGGGCAAGGATCCGTGACAATCTGCCCGAGGTCGACCTGGAGCCCGTTACAGATGTCCGGTCGGACGCCAGAGAACTCGGCCTCAAACCAGGTGAGCGACGACTCGGCTACGCGAGGGTCGGGGTACCTCATGTAGTGGTTGAGATCGAGGATGTCGAGTCTGCCGACGTCGCTGGTCGAGGTGCCGAGCTTCGACATCATCGGTCCCTCATCGATGGAGCCAACGTGAATTTCGTCTCGAGGAGGGCCGACGGCGCGTTCACCTACCGAACGTTCGAGCGAGGCGTTGAGGGGGAGACATTGGCGTGCGGCACTGGTGCTGTCGCCACGGCAATCATGCTTACCGACTGGGGCGATTCGGGCGGGGAAATCACCCTCTGGACTCGATCTTCGCTCCCATTGACCGTGAGTATCAGGCGGGCCGGGGCCACCTGGCTGCCGTCGCTCTGCGGCGAGGGTCGGATCGTTTTTGAGGGTCGGATTCGCGACATCGACTGACAGACTGTCGCGGCACGGTCGAGCTGCTGTTCGCTACAGTTGAGCTGAAGTGCTTTCTCGGATGGAGACTATAACCATCGGACCGGCTTGGTCTTGTGCAGTGGAGGAGTGGGCAATATCAACTTCTCCACAATTAAGGTGGGTATGTAGTTTACATAATCTATCTTATACGCATATATCCAGAGTGATAAGATTGGGTTGTTGATTGAAGGTACTTATTGGGTCGGCCCCCGCTCCCCTCGGACGCACAAGAAAAAGGCCGCGGCCTATTCCGCGGTCCTTTGGGATCCGCTCTGACTCGGACTAGATCTTTACCGGTTTTGCGGCGAGCTCACCAAGTCGAACGCGAGCCTCAGCGGCCGTCGGTGCCGTCTCGTCCTTGACCAGGTCGGTCCAGATCGCCTTGGCTTCTGCCGTCTTTCCGGCAGCCATATAGTCGCGAGCGGCCGAGGCCAGGTATTCGGACTTGTCGACCGGAAACCGTGTCACCTGGGCCGCCTGCTTGTACTGCTCAGCTGCGGCGACAAGGTTCTTGAGCTCCTCGTGTCCAGCCGCCTCGAGAATATGGATTGACGCCTTGAAATCAGCCGGAGCCTTTGCCTCCGCTGCCTTCAGGACGTCCACTCCCTCTTTGAACTTCTTCTGCTCGTAGAAGGTCTGCGCCAGCGTGAGGGCCGCCTGGGTCCCTGCATTGGTTCCTTCGTAGCGGCTTACGACCTTCTGGAGGTCAGAGACCGCCAGGGGGAAGTTCCCCGCGGCCGCCGACTGGCGAGCCTGAAAGTACGCCGCCTCCGCCCTCTGAGCCTTGATGGCCTGAGAGCGTTCGTAGTACCAAAAACCGCCAACGACGATCGCAATCGCCACTACCGCCCATGCGACCTCGCGCTGATGGATCATCAACCACTCGGTCATCGTCTCTTCGTCCGTGCCGGATCGCTTGCGTGCCGGAATATTCGGTGTCGTCATTCGCTTTTGTGGTGACCTTGAAGTGGGTGCCCGCTTGCTAAAGAGTGCCCCCGGGGTGACTCGAACACCCGGCCAACGGTTTAGGAAACCGCTGCTCTATCCACCTGAGCTACGGGGGCAAGGATAATGATCCGGGTTCATCGCCGAGACCGAAGCAGACGGCGATTTCACGGGGTGAATCTACACTTCAGAGCGCGGTTCTAGAAGTGTTCTCACCAGCTTGGCGCGAACGATTCCAAAAGGACTAGCGAACGATTCCAAAAGGAACTTCGAGCGAGTCTGCCGCCACTGCGCCTATCTTGCGCACTTCTTCGACGCGCGCCCCCGGAGGCCCGGCGTTCACGGCCGCCTCGAGCTTTGCCAGGCCTTCAGGTCGACCGGCTGCGGCAATTTCGACGATCCCGTCAGGCTTGTTTCTGACCCAGCCGGCCAGTCCAAGCTCTCTCGCCAATTCCATCACGTACCAACGAAACCCAACTCCCTGCACACGTCCCCGGACTTCGAGATGTATGCTCTCCATTCTGGGTCTACGTCCGGATTCCCAATAGCGCCGCCAGCGTGGCCGCGATTGTCGCTGGGTCCGTCCCGCCCCCCGGCATGGGAACCGCGAGGTCGCCGTCTCTGATCCGTTGAGCGATCTGATCGAGCGCGCTCGCAATCGCCTGCGCGGCGGTTGGTCGTGCATCCTTTGCGGCGCGTGCGGCCCGCGGCCCGGTGCCATCCCAATCGGTCGTGGCCCACGCACTCGACGCGGCGGACTCGCCGGTTTCGCCCAACGCCGCCACCGATCGCCAATCGTATTGCGCCCAGTCGGCATTGGCCCACTCCGACGCTAGCGAGTCTGATGGCGGTGCGCTCACGCCAGCGTCTTCGTGGGCGGCAGTGGCTGTCGCGTCGAAGCCATGCGAGCTGCCCGGCGCGAACTCCCCTACTCGAGGCAGAGGATCGAGAAAATGCTCCAGCGGTGGGAGCTCGTCCGGGTCCTCATTGAGGTCGGAGGAGAAGTCTTCGCCCCTCGAGTCCGGAGCGGAAGCCGGTACTGACAGGTCGAGAAAGTCCTGGATCGGCTGCAGCCGCGCTGCTGGTTCCACTCGCGCCGCCGTTGTGGTCTCACCCTGAGGGATCTCAACTACCGAGTGCTCCGCTCCCGGAACGAACGGTCGCGCCAGACGAAACTCGGACGCGCCCGTGACCGGTCGCGCTGTCTTTGGCGTGCGATGCGGAACGAATGGACGATAAGGCGACGGTGCCACTACAAACCCTCCCAGCTGTACTTGCCCACGAGCGGAACAAAACGCACCGGAGCGATCTCTTCCTGCTCGAGCTTGTCACCGCGACGGGTGAACATATATAAGGTCTGTTCTTCGCGATCGCCCAGCGGAATAAGAATACGCCCTCCCTCGGTCACCTGCTCCTGGTACGTCGACGGAACCTCGGGCGCGCCGGCGCCGACGAGTATGGCGTCGTACGGCGCGTACTGCCTCCAACCCAGAGTGCCGTCGCCCAGCAAGAAAGAAATATTGCGAAATCCAGTCTGTCGAATCGTCTCACGCGCGGTGTCGAGCAGAGCCGGAATTCTTTCTATGGAGAATACCTGTGACGCCAGGACTGAGAGCAGCGCCGTCTGGTAACCGGATCCCGTTCCAATCTCGAGCACCTTCTCGTGCCCTTTGAGCTTCAGGAGCTCCAGGTAACGCGCGTGAATGGACGGCTGGGAAATCGTCTGCCCATTCCCGATCGGAAGCGCCGAGTCTTCGTAGGCCCGGTGGCGAACGCCCGTGGGGACGAAGAGGTGACGGGGTACTTTGTCGATGGCGTTGAGGACGGCGAGGTCCTTGATGCCCTGCTCATGCAGCAGCTCGACGAGCCGCCGCCGGGGACCGCGCTGCTCGTGCTCTAGGGCCGCTGCCACCACGTCTCCGCCGAAGCGAGCATCGCGTGATGAGTCAGGTCGAGGTGTAAGGGTGTGACGGATATGTAGCCTTCCTGTATCGCGCGAAAATCCGATGTCTCTTCTCCCGACCATGCGATGGATCCGCCACCGATCCAGTAAATCTGCCGACCCCATGGGTCCTGCATCGGCTTGAGCGAGTCCGAATACACTCTCCTCCCGAGCCTGGTGAGACGCACTCCCAAAATGTCGTCACCGCGCAACGGAGGCATGTTGATGTTGAGCAGCGTGTGCTCCGGAAACGGTCGCAACGAGAAGACGTGCTTGAGCAGATTCCGCAACGGCTCGATCTGATCGCTCAGCATGCTCACGTCCGCTCTTAGATCGCCCCCAGCGAATGAGATTGCGACCGATGGGATGCCGAGCGACAGACCCTCCATCGCGGCCGCCACTGTACCAGAATAGAGGACGTCCTCACCCATGTTCTGACCGTGATTGATGCCGCTCAGAACGAAATCAGGGCGCTCCGGCATCAGGGCTTCGACAGCCAGCATTACGCAGTCGGTCGGCGTGCCATCGACCTGGAACCTTCGCACGCCGCGTTCGATGGGGCGCACCGGATGGTGAAGCGTGAGAGAATGGCTCGTTGCGCTTTGCTCGCGATCGGGAGCAACGACTGTAATCTCTCCCAGCGAGTCGGCTGCCTCGATCAGACAAGCCAAGCCGTGGGCGAGTATGCCATCGTCATTGGTGCAAAGCAGTCTCAACGCTTCCAAATCCCGGCGCGATGGCGCCACAACACCTTGATCACGAGCCAAGCGTCGCGAAACTCGCGGAAATAGCTGGGCGACCCGTAAATGGTCGAGATCGGCACGTTGACCGTCGTGAATCCAGCACGGGCGGCGCGAATGATGAAGTCCGTCTCGAACTCGTAGCGGTCGCCTACCGCGTCGACCTTGCGAAGAACCTGCGCCTTCATCGCGCGATAACCGGACTGGCTGTCGCGCACCTTGCCGCCAGAGACCGCGCGAGTGGCGGCCGACGAGATCATGTTGGCAATCCGTCGATGCTTCGGGACCGCTTTGCCTGAGAGATCACGCGTCCCGATCACGATGTCCGCTCGATCCAGAGCGCCGACGATCGCGGGAGCGAACGCGGCATCGTGCTGGCCATCCGAATCGATCGTTAGCACCGCTGCCGCACCCTTCTTGAGAGCCATATCGAAACCCGCGCGCAGGGCGGCGCCTTTGCCACGGTTCTTGTCGAACTCGATCGTTTCGTCCGTCACGGTTCTGAGCAGCTGCCGCGAACCATCGGTCGAGCCATCATCGACGCCGATTATCAGGGCGCCGGGCAGGTTGCGGCGCACATCCTTTACGACCTTCGCGAGTGTCGGCTCCGAGTTGTACGCGGGCACGATGACGACGAGCGGCTCGATCAACTTTTCGCCCCCTGTCCGTCGAGCAGCGCCAGGAGTGAGCGCAGCTCGCTCTCCATCGACGCGACGGCCTGAGAATCCAGCGCCGCGCTCGCCACCGAGCGGAGCTCTCCGCTCTTCCTGTACTCGTCGATCTTCTGACGCGCGCCATCGATCGTGTATTTCTCGGTATAAAGCAGCTGCTTGACCAGCATCACCAGCTCGATCTCGCGCCGCTGGTAAACGCGATTTCCAGACCGGTTCTTGGCCGGATGAAGAAACTTGAACTGGCTCTCCCAGTACCGCAGCACGTGCGGCTTGAGATCCGTCAGCGTGCATACGTCGCCAATGGAGAAGAATTCCTGCACCGGTTCTTTCTGCTTCATCGATCTACCTCCGCTCTGAGCTCTCTCGTCATGAGAGCGGCGATGGCGCTGCGTGCCGGTTGACCCTCGAAAAGTACGCGATTCACGGTATCGACAATTGGCATCTCGACTCCCTCTCGCGCGGCCAGCTCGCGCGCGCTTTGCGCGGTGACAACTCCCTCCGCGACCGTTTCTCTGTCCCTGAGAATTTCTTCCAGCTTCCTCCCCTTCCCCAGCTCGACGCCGACGGCCCGATTGCGACTTAGTGATCCGGTGCACGTGAGCACGAGATCACCGAGCCCCGCCAACCCCGCGAACGTGCTTTGCTGCGCGCCAAGCGCCGAGCCCAGTCTAGTCATCTCCGCGAGACCTCGCGTCACCAGTGCTGCTCGTGCATTGAAGCCGAGGCCAAGACCTTCGGCGATTCCGGTCGCCACTGCCATGACGTTCTTGAGCGCACCACCGAGCTCGACTCCGATCACGTCCGTGTGCGTGTAGGCACGAAAGTACGCTGAGCTGAAGGCCCTCTGCGCAATGCCGGCTGCATCGGGCCGCACTGACGCGACAACCACCGCGGTAGGCTGGCATTTCACGACTTCGGCGGCGAAACTCGGCCCCGAAATCGCGACCACGGTTGCGCCGGGAACCTCCTGCTCCGCAACCTCAGTCATCAGACAGAGCGTCTCCTTCTCGATTCCCTTGGTGGCTACTACCAGTGGCGCGGAGCGGGATAGTGACGCCGCCGCGGACTTCATGATTCGACGCAGCACGCTTGACGGGGTTGCGAGTGTGACGAGCTCGGCCCCCTCTACCGCGCGCCGTATGTCACCCATCGCTTCAACCGATGGTGAGAGCCCGTGCCCTTGTAGAAATCGCACGTTCTCACGCTTCTCGTTGATCGATTCCACCACGTCGGGTTCGTAGGCCCAGAGCCTCACGTCGTGCCCATTGCGCGCCAGAAGATCCGCCAGCGCCGTGCCCCACGCGCCGGCTCCGACCACCGCGCAGCGCATCAGCCCATTTCCTTTTTTACGAACCGATGCTCTTGGCCACGGCGAAGGCGGCCGATGTTGGCGCGGTGCGTCCAGAACACGAACGCCGCGATGCTCACGCTCGCGATGAACACAGGTGACTGCGGACTACGGTACCACGCAAGAATGGCAATCGGCAGCACAGCTGCCCCGAGCAGAGAAGCCAGGCTGACGTAGCGCGTGAAGTAGAACGTGACGATCCACACTACTTCAGCGGCCAGCATCGGAATGAACGCCAGCGCCAGGAACACGCCGGTCGCGGTGGCCACTCCCTTCCCTCCTCCTTTCCAAAGGAGAAAGATCGGCTTGACATGACCGATTATCGCCGCCACGCCGAAGAAGAGAGCCCACATCCCCGGTCTCA
>DASWBC010000512.1:0-1752 GCA_036390815.1 Gemmatimonadaceae bacterium | reverse complement strand
TTGATCTCTCGGGTCAAGATGCAGGAAATGCCTACTCCCACTCGATGGTCGCCGGCGGCTTCGAGCTAATGTCGTATACGACGCGGTTGATCCCAGGCACCTGGTTGATGACCCGGGTGGATATCCGCGCGAGCACCTCGTGCGGAAACGGGTACCAATCCGCGGTCATCCCATCCGTGCTCGTCACGGCGCGCAAGCCGAGGACGTTCTCGTAGGTTCGTTCGTCGCCGAGGACACCGACGCTTCGCACCGGCAGCAGCACCGCGAAAGCCTGCCATATCTCGTCGTACAACCCGGCCTCGCGTATCTCCTCGAGATAAAGCGCGTCCGCCTTTCGGAGTAAGTCGAGCTTCGGCTTGGTTACATCGCTTAAAATACGAATGGCGAGACCCGGCCCAGGGAATGGATGCCGGGCGACCATCTCCTCGGGGAGTCCGAGCTCGCGCCCGACGTTCCGCACTTCGTCCTTGAACAGCTCGCGCAGCGGCTCAATCAGCTTGAACTTCATTCCCGGCTTGAGCCCCCCGACGTTGTGGTGAGTCTTGATCGTCACCGATGGCCCGCCCCGCGGCGAGAAGGACTCGATGACATCGGGATAGAGCGTCCCCTGCACCAGGAAATCGACATCGTTGCCAACCTTTGCCGCCGCATCCTCGAACACATCGATGAACGTGTGCCCGATTGCC
The DNA here is from genome assembly GCA_036390815.1 of Gemmatimonadaceae bacterium. Lineage (GTDB taxonomy): Bacteria > Gemmatimonadota > Gemmatimonadetes > Gemmatimonadales > Gemmatimonadaceae > UBA4720. Next base: position 1,066 of record DASWBC010000512.1, on the reverse strand, counting down.
GTGCGCTTCTTCTCGGGATCTTCGACGCCGGCGAGCGCGCTCAGGAAGCGCTGCTCGGCATCGATCGTGATCAGTTTGATTCCCTGATTCGCGCGGAATGTCCGCTCGACCTGTTCGCGCTCGTGGAGCCGCAGCAAGCCGGTGTCGACGAAGATGCACGTGAGCTGTTCCCCGACAGCGCGATGCACGAGAGCAGCGGCCACGGATGAATCCACTCCGCCCGACAATCCGCAGATGACGCGAGACTTGCCCACCATCTCCTTTATGCGAGCGATCTCACCCTCGATGAACGCACCCGCAGTCCACGTGGGCTCGGCTTTGCACACGCCGAAGAGAAAGTTCGAGATTATCTCTCCGCCGCGCGGCGTGTGCGCGACCTCCGGATGGAACTGAACTCCGAAGGTAGGCCGCGTCTCGTGCCGGAACGCGCTGATCGGATTGCCGTTGCTCTCCGCCGTCACGCGGTAGCCCTTCGGCGGCTTCTCGATGTGGTCGCCGTGACTCATCCAGGCCGTGACGGGCTCCCTGGTCGAGAAGCCGGCGAACAACCCTTTCGACTCCAGAACCTTCATCTCCGAGCGACCGTACTCGCGGCGATCGGTGCGGATCACCTGGCCGCCTTCGATGTGCGCGATGAGCTGCATCCCATAGCAAATGCCGAGCACGGGGGCGATGTCGAAGATGGCGGGGTCGGCGAGCGGGACGTTGTCGCCGTACACCGAGTTGGGGCCGCCACTCAGGATGATGCCGGTGGGCTTCCAGTCGCGAATCCACTCGACCGTACGGCTGGGCGGATGAATTTCCGAATACACGCGCGCCTCGCGGACCCGCCGGGCAATCAGTTGCGTGAATTGTGAGCCGAAATCGACGATGAGAATCCGGCTGCTCATAGAGTGATGTTTTCCACTTCTCCGGTGTCCGTGTCGAGAATCGCCGCCGTGCACTTGCCGTGGATCCAGCCGCAAGCCTCTCCGGGATTTATCACGAGTGTGCTCCCGACTTTCTTGGTGCCTTGCAGGTGGGAGGAGCCGTGGATCACGAAGTCGTGCGACTCGATCGACCGCCC
>DASWBC010000511.1:0-4699 GCA_036390815.1 Gemmatimonadaceae bacterium | reverse complement strand
CGGACCCATCCCGAATACAATCGGCTCCTGTGCGATTTTCAGCAGGGCGACTGGAGGAAGCGCGGCGCAGATGCCGGCTGTCGACAACGGGCTTATCTGGGATATCAGTCATCGATGAGGCACTGAGGCCTTCGAACCGGCCCGCGGTTTCGAGCCGACCCTTTTCGCAGATTATCTGCGAACCTCAAGACGGGCGGCGCGCGTACACAGTTCATCGACGGCAAGCGCTGCTCGAACAATCAGTAGGCGGTGAGCACGATCCAGCGGGGATTGGGCATACCTTGTCGTCGTTGCGAGGGATGAATGGGCTCAGCCGGGAACACCTCTCGTCCATGAAGCGAGCGGGAGGATGAGCCCGCTGACGATGATGACGGTGTACCAACAGGCCGATCAGAAGACGATGAGGAACGCGCTCGCCAATCGAGATCAGCGGCGTGCTGCTAGCTCCCGCTAGCCCAATCGACAGACGAATCGACAGCAGGCCGGTTTCGGTCAGAATGCAGAAACCCCGCTCAAGGAGATATCCTCAAGCGGGGCAACAAGTTCTGATTTATGGGCCTGGGTAGAGTTGAACTACCGACCTCACGCTTATCAGGCGTGAGGTCCATCGGTCATCTTGGTTGCGGGCACGTCCGAGTTCGTGCGTCGATCGCGAGGGTCCCTATGAAGGTCCCGCACCTCCGCTATCCGATCGGCGCGACCTGGTACTGCTCGAGCTTGCCGTCGGGCATCTCGTACGTCCAGACCCGAATCGCGCGATTCTGGAAGGATACTCGATATGACCGGTACGTCATCCCGCCGCGAAGAGCCGTCCGCGTCTGCACGAACCCGGTCGGAGCACCGAGCGGACCCAGGCTCGATTGAAAATCCTTCAACGCCTGATCGCTGAAATAGAAGTTCGCGTTCGATGTGAATAGTGAGCGATCGACCGTCCCGCGCTGCAAGCCCTCGAAGATCGCTTGCGCCTGCGCCGTCCTGCTCGCGGCCAGCTTGTCTTCGGTCGCGAACAGTGCTGTCGCGATCTGATTCGCGATTGCTCCCGACGCTGGGGCAGCATCCTGATTCGTCAGCACTACGATCGCAGCGCTGTCTTCCGGAAATACCATGTTCTCGGCTGTGAAGCCCGAGACTTCGCCGCTGTGCTCGAGCATGAACCGGCCGCCCTGCATCGCGACATCGAGCCCGAGCGAGTAGCCGGTGCCGGCGCCATTGTTGAGAACGATTTCGCGCTGAAATTCGCGGTACGACTCGGGTTTGAGCAGCGCGTGCCGAATGATGTTGATGTCCCAGGCCGCAAGATCCTTTGCCGTCATCGCGAGCTCGCCTGCCGCCCACATCCATCCCGTGCCCGCGTCCGGCGCGGGCCGAAGCGGGCCAAGTCCGTAGCGAATGTAGCCCGTTGAATTCGTCGCTCTCGGGCTGGCGTCAAAGTCCGCGGCGCTCGAGAGGCCGACTGGATTGAGGATGCGGGTGCGCACGAACTGGAAGAACGGCATTCCGCTGGCTTTCTCCACGACCATTCCCGCGAGCGTGTAGTTGGTGTTGCTGTACTGCCAGCGCGATCCGGGGTCGAAGTCGAGCGGTTTCTTGGCCCAACCATCTGCGATCGCCTGAGGGGTGGTGGCCTTGAGCATCATCGGCATCACGTAGTCCTGCGGCCAGAAGTCCTGGTAGCCGGAGGTGTGGGAGAGCAGCTGGCGGACCGTCACCTCGTTCCCGCGCGTGAGTCCGGGGATGAATCGTGAGACGGGATCGTCGAGTTTGAGCCTTCCATCCTGCTGGAGCAGGAGGACCGCGACGGCAGTGAACTGCTTGCTGATGGAGCCGATCGCGTAGCGCATATCTGGAGAAGCCGCGAGCCGCGGGTCGAGCTTCGCTGCGCCGTATGCGTTCGCGTAGGCCAGTCGGCCGTTCTTCACGACAGCGACCGAGGCGCTCGGGACGCCGGTGGACTGAAGCACCTGGTTGGCGATCGCGTCGACCTGGCGTGCCAGAGCTGTGTCGCCCCCAGGGGCCGACTGCGCCCGTATGGGCCCGGAAAGCGCGACCAGTAATGCGCCAGCAAGTAGGCCTCGGTTCGGCATTTTGTCTCCGTAAAGCATTCGATGATTGTCGGCGATGATTGGAGTCAGAAAAGTATTCCATGACTTGTCCCTTCGCAGGCCGACATGGATTTCGTCAACCGGCGAGAGGCCGCCACCTGGCACCCAGGTCGCGTTAAGGGCCAGCCGGGGCTCACCAGAAGGATTCTGACGCAATTCTGACGCAAGCCACCTACTGTTGTTCCCGGAGCTTCATAGATGAGGTCTGAATGGTCATGCTTCGCGCACTTGGGAAGGCCGAGATCGACACGGGCGTGGCGACACTGACTCCGTCACAGGAGATGGTGTTCGCGACCGCGTTGTATCTGATCCTGGAGCGTGGGGCGAGTGTGAGCCGAAAGCGCCTCGCCTCCCTCCTCTGGCCGCGAGTGGAGGAGCAACCACGGGCGCATCGGCTCCGCCAGACGATACTGCAGTTGAAGAAGGTCGGATTCGTAGTGACTGCCGATCGAGACACTCTGCGGTGCTCGCCGCACGACCCCGCCAGCGATATCGCCACGCTCGCCGCCGCCACAGACGCAGACGCTCTCGCCGCACCTGCTTCCTTGGAGTTCTTGCCTGGGTACAACCCGACTTTTTCCGACGCCTTTCGGGATTGGGTAGATGGGCAGCGCGAAGAGACTCACGCGCTTGTGACGAGGCGCCTCGTGACTGAGCTGAACTCGGCGAGGTCAAAGGGGGACTGGTTGACCTGCGACAAATTCGCGAGGCAATGCCTCAAACTCGATCCATTCAACGAGTCGGCCGTGCTCGCTCAAGCCGAAGCCAGCGCGGTGAGGGGCGCCAAGACACAGGCGATCGAGATACTTGACCGATACCTGGTCGAAGTTGGATCGGACAACCCGAATCTGAGCGTATCCGCCTCAGTGCTGAGAAGGCGCATCACCGACCGAATCCCGGAGCGCTCGCCGATCACTGTCCGAGAGTCCGCCTTTGTAGGGAGAGATCGGGAGATGGAAACATTGACTTCGGGGCTGTTAGCGGCGCGTCGCGGCAGAGGAGGCGCGCACCTGGTGAGGGGAGAGGCAGGCATCGGCAAGAGCAGGCTTGCTTCCGAATTGATGAAGTTCGCGATTCTTGAGGGAGTCCAAACGAGCAGGACAACCTGCCGCAGATCCGATGTAGATCGGCCGCTTTCCGCGTTTGTCGATCTGGTTCCACAACTGAGCGAGTTGCGCGGTGCGTTGGGGTGCTCACAGGAATCGATGTCAGTACTCAAGGGACTCACGGAATTTGACGGCCGCGTCAGTTTCAGCTCTTTGTCGGTTGACGACTCGATGAGTGCGCACGCCAGGACTCGCGCCGCATTGTTCGACCTGCTTGATGCGATCGTCGAGGAACGAACTGTTCTCATCGTCGTAGACGATGTCCAATGGCTTGACGCATCGTCCATCAGATTGCTGGCAGAGTTGCTTCCGTGGGCAAAGACGAGGAAGGTCTTTTTCGTCATGACGGAACGTGCTGGCACCAAGGGTTTGGCAAGCCATCTCTCGCCAGACGATTTGAGGCTGCTGACTGTTGGACCTCTCGGGCCGCAATTCGGCGAGGCCATCATGACGGAGGTGCTCAAGGAAAGCCCCCGACCAACCACCTCGGAACTCATTCAGCGACTCCTCTCGGTTGGGGAAGGCAATCCGTTTTTTCTGCGGGAATTGGGCAATCATTGGCTGGAGACCGGCAGGCAGCGTGGTTCGCCGCCATCGGTCGCCGCAATTATCGATGAACGACTTGCACGCCTGTCCAATGAAGCGCTTCTGGTTCTGCAAGCTTGCGCCGTGCTCGATGTGAATGCCACAATCGAGCGCGTAGAAGGGGTACTGGAGTACCAATCACACGTACTGCTCTCCGCCGTTCAGGAACTCAGCGTCGCGGGAATGCTGCGCGCTGAGGCTCAAACATCTCCGGAATCCGCAGAGCCATTGACGGTTGGACATGATCTGGTGTCGACCGCTGCGCTCAAAAGATTGGCGAGGGCGCCCCTTGCCTTCTTGCATAGACGCGCGGGAACGGTCCTGGAACGAGAGACTCTCGGCGATGGCTCGCGGACTGCTGTTCTTTGGGCGTGCGCATTCCACTGGCAGAATGCTGGAGATCGCGAGCGCGCATTTCGGGCCGCGTGTTCATGCGCGGAGCACCTTCTCACGGTCGGCATGCCCCGCGATGCCGCGCAGGCGTTTGAACGGGTTCTCGACTATTGCATCACCGACGAGCAACGCCTTCTAGTCTTGTCCAGACTCGCCTCATCCCTCCAAACGTGCGGATTGTGGGAGGAGTCGAAGGGGGTCCTACACAAATCTCGACAACTTCAAGCCAAGATCGCTCCGAACGCAAACACTCACGACGATGTTGAATACGCCCTCTTCGAAGCACGCTGGCGAGCCAGTCGCTGGCGAGCCAATCTGGACCGATCTTCGCTGGTCGACGGGCTGAAAGCGTGCGCCGGGACGAGCGATGCGTCGCCGAGCCATCGTGTCGGGTGCGGTCTACTGGGTCTCAAGATTGCCGCCGGGGAAAATCAGATTGACGCGATGAAAGAGTTTTACCTCACGATGGTGCCTCTCCTCGAAAACCCAAAGATCGCTGCGACAACTCGCCTT
>DASWBC010000510.1:0-2447 GCA_036390815.1 Gemmatimonadaceae bacterium | reverse complement strand
GGCGATGTCGAGCAGCATCTTCCTGACGTAAGTATCTGCACCATCCCCCGGCGCGTACTTGTTCAGCTCGTCGACGAATACGACGAGATGCTTGACGCCCAGGTCCCTTCGTTCCAGATGCTCACGGAGCTTGGAGACGATCCGCGCGAAGATGAGATCCTGCGCATCTTCCTCGAGGTTGGCGACGTCGACTACGTACACCGTGCGGTCCTCAAAGCTCCCGAACGGTAGATCGCTCACGGCCCCCGAGTCGGTGACCAGTCCCGCGCACCGCGTTGAGATGTTCGAGAGGCGGTTCCGCATCTTTCGGATCGTCGCCACGTGGTGCGTCCGCCAGCTCTCCCCGTCTTTCTGTTCCATGCCGCGAAGGACGTCCTTGAACCACGCATCGAGGTCGGCAAAGGACTGCACCGTGTGCTTCTTGCTCAGCAGAGGGTCGGAAAACTCCTTGTCGACGACGTTCTGAACGATGAAGTCGATCAGCGCATCGGCCTTCGCATCGATGTCGTCCCTGTTGAGGAGAACCTCGGCGAACTGCAGGACCTCGCGCAGCCCCCAGGTAAGCGGCGTGACGTTGTCGAGCAGAGCCTCGTTGTTCCGGAACGTGTTCAGAGCCAGACCCTTCGCGTTGTACGGCGCGAAATACTCGACTTTCTGAAACGGCTTCGGCTCGACGTCGAGCTTCTCGTAGAGCGCCTCATCCGACTTCTCGAGCTTTCCCGGTTGATCCAGGTAGCAGAGATCGGGGCCTTTGACATTGAAGCAGACCGCCGCGATCGATCCCTTGTCCTCGGGGAAATGCCGGAACATCGAAGCAAGCAGCCATTCGACCGCGCTCGTCTTGGTCGCGAGCCCGGAGACGCCGGTGATGTTGAGGTGCGCGGCTTCGGGCCCCAAAAGGAAATCAGCGTCAAGGTAGATCACGGCCTCCGTTCCGCCGGCGCGATAGACGCCGATCGGAATCCCCGTGTTCGCTCCTTCGCGCAGGTAGCTGTCCATGCGGAGTGCTACCTGCACGTCGGCTTCCTCGGCCAGAAAGACCTGCCCCATTGGCACAGGTTGGAGCGGCTCCTCGGGGATCTGCCTCAGCACCGCCGCGGTGTAGAGCCGGATCTCCGCCCTCTCGGTAGCGGCGTAGCCAGCCGTCGTCGGCAAACCGTCGTGGCCAAGCACGTCGTGCATCGGCGTCTGAAGATCGGTGTAGCTGAAGCCTTCGACGATGATTCCGTAGATGTGCGGGATCTGCCCGTCTATCGGGTTCGCGCCATCGACGCGCACGATCGTCCCGATTCCGACCGGCGAGTCGATCGCCGTCCAGAAATGAAATTCGTGCGGTGTGTTAGGCTTCCGCTCGGTCGCAACGACGCGGCCCAGTGCTTCGGTCATGAAATGGCTCTCAGAAATTCTTCGACGTCCCGAATACCATAAGACATTTTGTCCCAACGCCCGTCGGGCAGTGCCAGAGGCGATGTCTCGGCGAGCACCCAGCGCGAGATTTCGTCCGCGCGCTCGGTGGGATTGTCGCACATCGACATCTCGATTCTCACGAGCCCCCACAACGCATCGTGGCCCTCGGGCTCACGGAGTCGCAGATACCAGCTCATCACCGCGCTGCGCGATCTCGGAGCGACCTGGAACACAGATGATCTCTCGCCCTTGGCCAAACCCACGACCGTTCTCAACGCGTCGCCCTCGACGTAGAGCGTGAAGTGGCTCTTGATCACGCCGATCGCGTTCGCCGACGAAGCGACGCGCCCGCTGCGGCTGATGCCCCCGTCTATGAACATCGGGTCCCGGGCAGAAGCGCACCAGGCTTCCGCGAGCTCGTCCTCGAGGGCGTCCCGCTGTCGATCCACCGCGCGAATTGCGCGCTCGAGCAGGATCGTAGGATGCTCGCTCGGATACACGCCGCTCGCGTCGGGGATCGAGGTGTCGAGGACATCAAACTCGCCGAATTTCCGTTGCGCGCCGACGCCCACAACCTCGGTCACCGGAGGCAAATACCTCAGCGGCAGATACAGCTTCTTCTCCACCCTCGGAGGTTTTTCTCCCCAGGTCACGAGCCGCCGGTTCACGCGGACGCGCACCGCCGCGGAAGTGATTCCAACCACGATCGGCACGCCGAAGTGCCGCCCTATCAGCCTCACCTTCTGCGTTCCATCGAGAAATGCGCCGAATCCGGAGATCATCGTGCGATCCACACCCGGAACTTTGACAGCCCGGAGCGCTTTTCCCTCGACAATCTCAGCGGAAACGAGCTGCGGCTGGTCGGCCCTCGAAGTCAATTCGAGATCGCCGCTTCCCTCGACCTCGCTCGCCCCGGGCAACCACTCCTTCAGCAAACGAATAGCTGCCCGGCTCGCCGAGTCCGGACTGGAGCTGCTAACCAACATCGCCGGCTACTCCAGCCCGATGTCCCAGGCCTGCTCGAGATCCTTTTTCGAGTA
>DASWBC010000509.1:0-2362 GCA_036390815.1 Gemmatimonadaceae bacterium | reverse complement strand
CGTCGTGACCAGGGCAGCGGAAGAGGCCGGCCGCGACACGGAGGATCTTCCGCTCTACACCGAGGAAGAGGGAATGGCGATGCTCGCCACGGTTCAAACCCTCGACCCGCCGGGCGTCGGCGCCCAGAATCTCCGCGAGTGTCTGCTGTTGCAGCTCCGGGAGTCGGGACTCGAACAATCGGTTCCGTATCGTCTCGTCAGGGACTGTTTCGAGGAGCTGATCAACCACCGATGGAGTGAGATCTCGAAACGCTTCGGAATCAGCGCCACCGATGTCCAGAAAGCCGCTGACGAGATCGCGAAGCTCGATCCAAAGCCGGGTCTCCAGTACGGCTCACGTGAAGACAACTACATCATCCCCGATCTCATCGTCGACAAGATCGACGATCGCTACCACGTCTTCCTCAACGACGCCAATCTGCCACGCCTCAAACTGAGCAGAGCCTACCAGGAGATAGCGCGAGACAAGAAGAAGTTCGATGGCGAGAACAAGGAGTTCATCTCCAACAAGCTCAACTCCGCCAACTGGATGATTCAGGCTATCGAGCAGCGCCGCCAAACGATGCTCAAGGTCATGAACTACATCGTGGAGCGGCAGCGGGAGTTTTTCGAGAAAGGAATCCAGCACCTCAAGCCGCTCACGCTCCGCGAAGTCGCCGAAGTGATCAACATGCACGAGTCCACGGTGAGCAGAGTGACGAACGAGAAATTCGTACAAACTCCTCGGGGCGTCCTTCCGTTGAAATTCTTCTTCTCCTCGGGTCTCGCCACTTCTGATGGCGAGGATGTCTCCGCGCGCGGCATCAAGGCCCAGCTGCAGAAGCTCGTACAGGAAGAGGATCCGAAGCACCCTCTTACCGATCAGGCAATCGTCAACATTCTCCGCGAGAGCGGGGTCCAGATCGCGCGGCGTACCGTCGCAAAATATCGCGACCAGCTCGGCGTTCTCTCCGCCAGGATGCGGAAGCGCGTATGACCTCGCCTCCGCGGGCTGACGCGGAGCAGCGCCTGAAGGGCAGCTCTGCGCTTCAGCCTGTGGCGAGCCGTCCCGACGTGAGCGTCCTCGTCCCCGCCAAGGACGAAGCCGAGAACCTCCCGCTCTTTTTGGAACAGGCGCGCGCTGCGTTCGCAGCCACTCCGGGGCGCTACGAAGTAGTCGTCATAGACGACGGTTCGGTGGACGATTCCTGGAACATCCTGCAGCGACTTGCCGTGGAGTACCCGTTCCTTCGGCCCGTACGACACGGCGTTCACCGCGGCATCGCCGATGCGCTCCGCACCGGCTATTTGCATTCCCGCGGAAGCGTTCTCGTATTTTATCCGGCCGACCTCCAGTACAAGCCGGAGGATATCCCGCGTCTGGTCGCACCAATCCTGGAAGGGCGGTCGGACATCGTGACCGGCTACAAGGAAGGGAAGTACGAGAAGGCTTTTGTCTCAGGCATCTACAACAGGCTCAGTCGCTCGCTTTTCAAGGTGAATGTCCGCGATCTCAATTCGGTAAAGGCATACAGGAGGGAAGTGATGGATGCGCGTCCCAACCGGCCGGATTGGCATCGCTACATGGTCGTGATGGCCGCAGCCGATGGTTTTTCCCTGTCGGAGGTCTCGGTGCCGCTCTATCCACGAAACGCTGGGCAGTCGAAGTTTGGAATCGGACGCATTCCCGTCGGCGTGCTCGACATGCTCGCCGTGTGGTTCGAGCTCCGGTTTGCCAGGAAGCCACTGCTTCTCTTTGGAGTTCTGGGCGCGGCGCTGTTCATCGTCGGCGTGATCGTTGGAATCGTCGCCATATTGTGGCGCGTGATCGGCGGCGTTGGATTCAGGCCGCTCGTGAATCTCGTCGAGACCTGTGTCACTGTGGGAAGCGTGTTCTTCGCCACTGGTCTCCTCGGTGAGATGATTGCCGCACAGCGCGCCGAGCTGAGTCAGCTGCGCTCTCGTATCGAAGACCTATCGCGGGAACGCGACACGCCGGCGAATCGCTGAGCAAATGAACGTACTGTTCCTCACGCACTCGTTCCCGCGATCGGAAGGAGACGCCGCCGGCTCGTTCATCCTGCGGCTGGCCGTCGCGCTCCGCGGAGAGAACGTGAACGTTCGGGTCGTTGCGCCCGCTGGCGCCGGCCTTCCGGCTTCGGAAGAAATGGAAGGCGTGAGTGTCGAGCGATTCAGATACGCGCCACGCCGTTTCGAAAAGCTGGCCTACACAGGGAACATGGCGAACGATGTCGCGTCGTCCTGGACGGCCCGCCTCGCGCTGGTTGGATTCCTGGGCTCCGATTTCGTCCACTCCGTTCGGGCGCGACGCAGCTTCGAGCCGGAGCTGGTCCACGCGCACTGGTGGTTCCCCAATGGAGTC
>DASWBC010000508.1:0-1601 GCA_036390815.1 Gemmatimonadaceae bacterium | reverse complement strand
CGAGAAATGCGCACTCGAGATGAAAGAGCGCCTGAACGGATTGTCGCCGGCGCAATACCATGCAAAGCACGGCGCGTTCTCCGTGGAGCAGATGTACGAGCCTCCCGACTGGATCAAATGGGACGACGCCGCTTACCGCGGCGATGCTTACGCTACTTACGGCTGGGGATGCGATGTCGTCGAGATCGAAGTTGATCCAGACACTTTCGAAGTGCGCCCGTTGAAGCTGACGGCGGTGCAGGAGTTCGGGCGGCCCATCCATCCGGCGCTTGCTCAGGGACAGATCGAGGGCGGTACGGCGCAGGGGCTCGGCTACGCGCTGCTCGAGCGCGTCGTAATGCGAAACGGCGCGATGGCCAACTCGCAGCTCACCAACTACACCATTCCAACCACGCTCGACATGCCGGAGCTCGATGTGGTCATGCTGGAGAATCCCTATCCCGGCGGTCCGTTTGGCGCGAAGGGACTGGGCGAGCTTCCGATGGACGGTCCCGCGCCCGCCGTCGTCAATGCACTTCGCAGCCTTGGATTCGATGTCCGCGAAATCCCCGCAACGCCCGAGCTCATAGCCAGCTGCACGGCGTCAGCATGAAGTTCGTTCTGAACGGCGCGGGTACCGAAGTCAAGTCGCATCCCATGTCACGTCTCCTCGACGTGCTGCGCGAGGAATGTGGACTCACCGGCACCAAGGAAGGGTGTGGGGAGGGTGAATGCGGCGCCTGCACGGTTCTCGTGGACGGAGAGCCGGTCTGCTCCTGCCTGATCCCCGTAGCGCAGGTCGAAAGCACAGACGTAGTGACGATCGAGGGACTGGGCGATGATCATCCCCTCCAGCACCTCTTCATGAATGAAGTTGGAGCGCAGTGCGGCATTTGCACGCCGGGCATGATCATGGCCGCGATCGCGCTCGGTCCCTCGCCGACGCTGGACGATGTGAAGACAGCACTCGCCGGAAATCTCTGCCGGTGCACGGGCTACTCGGCGATCTACCGCGCGGTGCTGAAGTGGCGGGAGATGGCGGACGCAACGTCGTCCGCGAGTGCGACGCGATGAGAACCGCCATATCGGGTCTCGAGGTCCGCAGCGCTGCGTCGCTCGGCGAAGCACTCGCCATTCTGCGCGATGACGAGCGGACGCCGATAGCTGGAGCAACCGACCTCTACGTCGCACTCAATTTCGGAACGCTGAAGCCGCGACGATTTCTCGACATCTGGTCGGTGGGCGAGCTGCGCGATATCTCGATTAAGGGAACCACGCTCGTGATCGGGGCCCTGGCGACCTATACGTCGCTGATTCGCTCCCCCCTGGTGGGAGCGCACATGCCGATGCTCATCGAGGCATCGCGACAGGTTGGCGGGCCCCAGATACAGAACCGTGGTACGCTTGGCGGAAATGTTGCGAACGCGTCGCCGGCCGGAGACTCGCTTCCGGTGCTCGCGGCCGTTGACGCCGTGGTCGTGCTTCGTAGCGCGGACAGTGAGCGCCGCATCCCAATCACGAAGTTCTACACCGGCTATCGCGCGACGGTGATGCGTCCCAACGAGCTGATCGTCGCGATCGAGGTCCCGCCCGTGGAAGGCAGACAGTGGTTTCGGAAAGTG
>DASWBC010000507.1:0-6349 GCA_036390815.1 Gemmatimonadaceae bacterium | reverse complement strand
CGATCACCATCGTGTAATGGTTCACGCTGGGATCCACCGCTGCTTTCCCCATGAATGTCCACGCCGCGCACGGCGGACCCGAGTTCTGCGAGCACCATTCCTGTGTCGCGTTCGACATTCCGATCGAGAGCAGCACGTACTTCCCGAACGGACTCTCGTCGCCATTCACATCGAGGGGCTTGATCAAGTTTCGCCGGGCACGCGCGGCGGAATCGTGGTCAGCGGGCGGCTGGTTGATTCCACCGGGATATATGCCGCCGGCGTTCCCGTAGTACGTCCGCGCGAGCAGATCCGTCAACGGAATCCTCACGGTATCGGTCGGAGGTCCGACGACAACCGGTTTGGGTGGTGGCGGTGGTGGTGGAGGTGCAGCGCATCCGATCAGTGCGCTCGCGAAAGCGAGACCAACCAGCGTGCGACGTCTGACCCGCATTATTTACTGAATTTGTTCGGCCTTTACTCTCTTTCGCTCCAGCAGAGCCCGACCCTTCGCTTCCCTGGCGGCCTCAGCGGTGGAACGCTCGCTCTCCATGTGCAGCTCGAGCGCCTTCCAGGTCGCCTCGGTCGGCTCCGTGTAGGCGATCAACACGACGGACAGGTGGTCGTTTCGACTGACGAGCAGGTCCTTGTCGAGAACGATGACAGCGTGCGTATGGTCGTCGGCGAGGATCATCGTGCGTCTGGTTCGGTGCAGAACTGCGGGGTAAGCCGGCGTGCTCGCGGTGATGCTCAGGTTCTCGATCGGACGGAACGCACCGCTACGCTCCTGCAAGTACCTGCTGTCCGGCTTCGCTACGACCTTGACCGCCATCCCTTCTCTCCAGCGCGAATGTCTCCCTCAATCTACACCAGTTGCGCTCCCGGTGACTCAGCCGTCGGCGTAGAGGTCGTCACGCGTGAGGGGAATGTTCGAATGTCCCTGCGCATCAGGCTTCGCCAGCACGGTCTGGATGATGTTGATAGCCGCCTTGGTGAACGCGTTCGCCGAGGCGGACATGTAAAGCCTCCAGACGCGGAAAGTGTGATTTCCGACGAGCTCGATCGCTTCGTCGCTCTTCTTCTCCAGCGATCGCACCCAGTGCCTCAGAGTCATCGCATAGTGCTCGCGCAGACTCTCCACATCGCGAACTTCGAACCCGACGCCTTCCGCGGCGGCGATTACATCGTCGGTTGCAGTAAGCTTCCCATCCGGAAAGACGTAAGTGTCGATGAACGCATCGGCCCGCCAGAACTTCCGGAAAATCCGCTCATTCATCGATCTCGGGCGAGCTTCGCCGAGGCTGACGATGCCGTGGTTCAGGAACAATCCTCCCGGCTTGAGCGCGCGGTAGACGGACTCGAAGTACACCGGCAGATGAGTGAGTCCGACGTGCTCGATCATCCCGACACTGGCGATCTTGTCGAAGTTGTCCGCGGCCGTCAGCGTGCGATAGTCGCGGATCGCGACGCGGCACCGGTCGGCGAGCCCCGCCTCCGCGATACGCTCATTTGCAAGTCCTGCCTGATTCGAACTGAGAGTTATGCCGGTCGCATCCACTCCGTAGTGCTCGGCGGCATGCATGACGAGACCGCCCCACCCACTGCCTATGTCAAGCAGGCGCTCGCCGGGCTTGAGACGAAGCTTCCGGCAAATCAGATCGAGCTTCGCGACCTGCGCGACATCGAGCGAATCTTCCTGCGAGCGAAAGTACGCGCACGAATAGACCATTCGACGATCCAGCCAGAGCTTGTAGAACGCGTTTCCGACATCGTAGTGAAAATGAATCGCCGCGGCATCGCGCACCGGTGTGTGGCGCGGCCCGAGTTTTTTCGCCCGCTCAGGAAATCGAGCGTTGGCCAGATTATCGTCGGCCGTGCCCGGGAGCCCCAGCACGAGAGCGACCAGACGCGCAACCGCGATGGGCGAGCGAAGCCTGTCGCCGATCATTTCGCCCAGGTTGGATGCGGCTTCCATGTTTCCCTCGATTTCGACGTCTCCGCTGATATACGACTCGACGATAGACAGTTCGTTCGGGGGAAGGAGCATTCGGCGAAGCGACGCCGGACGATTGAGCACCATCGTGAACGGCGGGCGGGGATTGCTGCCGCGATCGATCGAGCCGTCCCAGAATTTTACATCGAACGCTCGCCCCCGTGGCTCACCGAATAGAGCCGCGAGCACGACACGACAGCGTGAAAGCGCATCGTCATACGAGCGCGATTGCGCGACGTCTTCGGCGATTGAAACGAGCGCGTCCGGCAATCAGCCCCCCGAGCGGGGTACGGGCTTCGGCGCGTCGAGAAGCCGCCACATATACCACGACCCTACGGTGCGATATGGCGCCCACTTGGCGCCGATTTTCTTTACTCGTTCCGGTGTCGGAAGCTTCCGCAAGCGATACGTCCTCTGAATGCCCTTCTGTACGCCCAGGTCCAGGTCAGGTAATACGTCGGGCCGGCCGAGCCTGAACATCAGGAACATCTGCGCCGTCCACCGGCCGATGCCTTTGACTGCCGTAAGCGCCGAGATGATTTCCTCGTCGGTCAGCTCGTGGAGCGTTTCGATCGGCAATGTTCCTAATGCAACCCGGGCGCCAAGATCCTTCAGGTACGCGGATTTCTGCCGCGACAATCCGATCGAGCGCAGCTGTTCGTCGGTTGTGGATGCCAGCTCGGCCGGCAAGGGAGTTCTGCCGCCATACAGTCCCTGGAAGCGTCCGTGAATCGTTCCCGCAGCCTTGCCCGAGAGCTGCTGAAAAACGATCGATCGGCATACGGCATCGAAATGAGTGCCGACGCTCGCCGGCCACCCCTTGTAGCTGCCGACCTTGTCGATCACTGCGCCTAGCGCGGGATCGACCTTTCTGAGATGCGCGACGGCCTTCCGACCGAACGCGCTAGAACCAGCAGATTTCATTCTTGCCCGTAAGTGGTAGCGGTTCGCGATTGAGCCGCAGCTCGATCAGCGTCGTAGTGAACGGATAAAAGAATTTTATCCCCGTGTCGGAGGGGAGGGAGGATATGTCGAGCGTGCCATCCCATTTTGCTTCGCGATCGAGCGGGGGTGCATCCGCCGGTTTCTCGCTGCCAAATCCCAGATAGCCAACGAGCTGCGACCCGGACGACGCAATCACCCGGACCCACAGGTTGGGAAGCTTTTTGTAGTCGAGGTCGGCGAGACGGACGTGGAAGCAGCGGAGACTCGAGTCACCTTTATAGGTATGCACGTCGAGACTGAACTGTTTTATGCTGTTGTCCGCTCCGGCGCCGCTGGCACGCTTGAACAGCTGGAGGTTGTAGTCCGGTACCGGGTCGCCGCGCTCATCGACTACGCGCACCACGAACTGCTGCCATTCGTCGATTTTCGCGCGGGCGCTTCCGGTTTGCTTCGTAGCGTCGTCGATCCACTGCGTGAAGGTCGGAGCACTGGAGACCTGGAGCGCGCTGTCAACGAGATCAGCCAGGTCGTCTCCCGGATCGGATAGAATCGTTCCGTGGTTCTTGCCTTCGATCGGGATGAGCGGGATGTCCATGTTTTTCCAGTCGGCGATCGACATGCGCTTCCCGGATCCTTCGCGCTCCGGATCGACCGTGAGGTCGAGGATGATCTTCCTCGTGTTGAGGGGACATGAAGCCCATCGCACCGTGCCGTCCGATCCCGGCTCGTTGAACAGCGAGCGCAATCCGCCGTAGCTCTGGTTGCCGCAGAAGATGAAAACGTAGGGCGTGCGCCGAGTCGGACCATAGAAGGTCTCGTCGCCGAGGAGGTCGAGGTGGGCTAGATCCCAGGTGAAGCGGCTCCCAAGCTCCAGCGCGTCGAGAATTCTGTCTCCGGCTTCGAGGAAATCCGGGCCGAGGTGGCGGTTCCCCTTGAAGAGGGCGCCTAGCCAGCTGCGTCCCTTGTGGGCGAGCGGTGAGCCGAAGGTAGCGGGAGCGAGACCGATGAGATGCTTGAGGCGATCGCGCCTGCCCGCGTAAGCCGTGAGCCACGCTCGCATCACGAGCATTCCCGTCGAATGCACGATTGCATCGAACGGCTCGTCGGGGCCGAGTCCGGAGTTAATCTGCAGCGCGCGGTCGAACCCCTCCGCGATGTCCTTGATCGTGACTTCGTTAGTGAGCGACCGGTAGCTGCAGGCGTGGATCATCGCGACGTCGTAGCCGCGCTGCCCGAGGATGCGCTCCCAAACGTCGAACGCGGCGCCATCGTCGGAATACCCGTGGACGAACACGATCGGATTGCGGGGCATTTCGCAAATATACGGGCCGTGGGCGACGCCGTCCCGCGCGCGTGGAAACTCTATATTTGTGACGATGAAGCCGACGCCGCCCACAAGAGAGCCGACACGGCCTGCTTCGCCCCCGGCGCCGCCGGTCTCCGACATGTCCCCGGCCGAATTTCGGAAGCACGGTTACGCCGTGATCGACTGGATAGCGGACTACCTCGAGGCGCCCGAAAAATGGCCCGTGCTGTCGGGGGTCCGACCGGGCGATGTGCGCCGTGCCCTCCCAACGGCCCCGCCCGAGCGGGGGGAATCAATGGGTGAAATACTCGGCGATTTCCAGAGACTGATCGTCCCCGGGACGACGCATTGGAATCATCCGGCGTTCATGGCGTACTTCGCGAATTCCTCCACCGCCGCCGGAGTACTGGGCGAGGCACTGACCGCGGCGCTCAACGTCAACGCCATGCTCTGGAGGACGAGTCCAGCCGCGACCGAGCTCGAGTTCCTGACTCTGGATTGGCTGCGGCAGATGCTCGGGCTGCCGGAGGGATTGTTCGGGGAGATCGCCGACACCGCATCGTCGAACACGCTCTACGCGCTCGCGGCCGCGCGAGAGATGCGCCCCGAGCTTCGCATCCGAGAGGAGGGGATGTCGGGGCGGGCGGATCTACCGAAGGTTGTGGTCTACTGCTCGGAGGAGGCGCATTCGAGCGTCGACAAAGCAGTGATGACGCTCGGCCTCGGCCTCGAAGCGCTACGAAAAATTCCTACCGATTCGGCGCTGAGGATGGATGCGACCGCGCTCGCCGCGGCCGTCGAGAATGATCGGCGCGCCGGACGCGTGCCACTCGCCATCGTCGCGACGGTGGGAACAACTTCGACTACCGCCATCGATCCCGTTCCAGCCATTGCGGAGATTTGCGAGAAGCACGGGATTTGGCTGCACGTCGATGCATCGTATGGAGGCACGGCAGCGATTCTGCCCGAGATGCGGCACGTGCTGGACGGATGCGACCGGGCCGACTCGTTGGTTGTGAATCCCCACAAGTGGCTGTTCACCCCGATGGACTGCTCGGTGATGTACACGCGGCGGCCTGACTTGTTGAAGCGCGCGTTCCAGCACATTCCCGACTACCTGGTTGTGAGCGAAGGCGAAGGAGTCGCAAACCTGATGGATTACGGAGTCGCCCTGGGCCGCCGCTTCCGCGCGCTCAAGCTCTGGTTCGTGATCAGGAACTTTGGCGTGGATGGCCTGCGCTCGCTGATCAGGGAGCACATTCGCATCGCCCGCCGGCTTGGAGAGTGGATCGACAACGATCCCCGGCTCGAGCGAATGGCAGACGTAACCTTCTCGACGGTAGTGTTCCGGCACTGTCCGGCCGGCATGAAGGGGCGTGAGCTGGACGACCATAATTCCCGAACGCTTGCCAAAATCATCGAGGGTCGCGAGGTATATCTATCGCACACTCGGGTGCGCGGGAGTTATGCCCTCCGAATCGCGATCGGCAACATTCATACGACCGAGGCGCACGTCCAGCGGGCGTTGGAATTGGTAAAGGAAGCGGCCAGGACCGAGCCGCGGGAGGAACGATAGGCATGGAGCGGTACCGAGCCGCGAGCGGAACGATAGGCATGGATGGGTATATTAGTCGGACGTATTTTCAGCCCCCCGTCTTTTCATTCACAAATCAGGGAGATCCTTGATGAAAGCTTTTGTGACCAGAACCGCGGCCGCCCTGTCGATTGGCATCGCCGCCGCCGCCCCGCTCCCGGCGCAGGGTGTGACGCCTTGCGATCCCACCGCCAACACCAAGGGTGACATCGCCAAGGCCCAGTTCTCGTTGACGCGCGCCATCTCTGTACTGGACAAGGGAAATCCGACGAAGGACCTGCAGGACGTGCTGAGGCTGGCCGACAACGGCAACGACAACCCGACCGCGCGCAATTATCTGCGCGGGGAGGCCTACATCCTTTATCTGATGCAGCCGAACACTCCCAGCGTGGTGGCGCGTAGCACCCTCGGACTGACGACGAACCCCACGGGCACGATAGACCTGTACGTGGCCGCCGATTCCGCATTTTCGATCGTCGAGAAGGCCTCTCCCGAGTGCGTGGCGACCATCACGCAGTGGCGTCAGCAGAAA
>DASWBC010000506.1:0-1689 GCA_036390815.1 Gemmatimonadaceae bacterium | reverse complement strand
ACTCATGAACTTCGCGCAAGGCAGATATGGATGATCCGGCAAAAGTAATTGTCGCGGTGGTTTTCTTTACCTCCGTCGCCTACTCGATAAAAGCAATCGCGCAGGCGGCGGTAGCACACCGCAGGGAAGGGGCAAGGTCCGAGCGGGAGTCGAGTCCGGCTCTATCAGAGGCGAGGCTCGCCCGCATCGAGCAAGCAGTCGAGGCGATCGCCCTCGAAGTCGAGCGCATTTCAGAGGGCCAGCGGTTCACGACGAAGCTACTGAGCGAGCAGTCACGCCCAGTGCCAAAACCAGTACAACGACAGCTTTCCACCAACACGCCCACCTGATCGAGGCCTCAATGTCGAAGCGCGGAATGGCACTCCTTGGCGCCGTCGTCACCCTTGCCCTCGCCGCCTGCGACAGCAAGGATGACTCGCCGAACAAGAATCCGGCGCTCACCCAGCGCGAGAGAGACAGCATTTTCGCCAACTCGACAATTCCGGGGGCCAAAGCCGTCAAAAAATCGATGAGCGTAGCCGACTCTGTAGCAGCGAGACAGGGCCGCATGTCGGACACGGGTGAGCATAATCCCTGAGCCGGGCTTTGTGGCATAGGGATTACATTGACTGACACTCGATGTCAGTCGTTAGCGAAGTCGAACAGGAATCCGAGCCCGACGACGAGCCTCTTGTAGAGCCGCTCGCCGCTCCGATTGAAGGCGCGCCCCACAAGTACCTCATCGCGTTCGCGGTCGTCCTTGCCGCGCTGATGCAGGTCATCGACAGCTCGATCGTCAACGTCGCACTCCCCGACATGATGGGCAATCTCGGCGCGAGTCTCGACGAGATCGCGTGGGTCTCCACCGGATACATCCTCGCCAGCGTCATCATCATCCCGCTCACGGGCTGGCTCGGCGAGTTCTTCGGACGCAAGCGCTACTTCGTCGGCTCGATCATCATCTTCACGATCGCGAGTTTTCTCTGCGGCGCCTCACACTCGCTGTCGGCTCTCGTCTTTTGGCGAATCATCCAGGGGTTGGGCGGCGGAGCGTTGATGACCGTATCGCAAGCGGTGCTGTTCGAATCCTTCCCGCGAAAGGAAGCGGGCACCGCGATGGCGCTCTTCGGGCTCGGCGTAATGGTCGGGCCAACCATCGGTCCCACGCTCGGAGGGTGGCTCACCGACAACTATGGCTGGCCCTGGATCTTCTACGTCAATCTTCCGGTCGGCATTCTCGCGGCCGTCATGATCATCGGATACGTTCACGATCCGGAATTCCAGGTCCGCCCGCGCACGATTGATTACATCGGCATCGCACTGCTGGCCGTGAGCGTGGGCTCGCTGCAGTACCTGCTCGAGCAGGGACAGCGCGAGGATTGGTTCGACTCGCGTTTGATGATTCTGCTCGCCGTCAGCGGAATCGTGACCGGGATGCTGCTCGTGTGGCGCGAGATGACCGTCGATGACCCGGTGATCGACTTCCGCGTCCTGCGGCACCGGCAGATGTGGGTCGGGACTCTCCTCGGCGTCGTCATGGGAGTCGGTCTCTATGCATCGGTGTTCACTTTGCCGGTGTTTCTGCAGGGGAATCTCAGAATGACCGCGCAGCAAACTGGAATAGTGCTCGTTCCGGGCGCACTGGCGACTGCTGTTTCGATGGCGGTTGTCGGCAGACTCACCAACAAGGTCGACGCGCGCGCCCTGATC
>DASWBC010000505.1:0-3394 GCA_036390815.1 Gemmatimonadaceae bacterium | reverse complement strand
GACAGGTCGGAACGAGCTTTGTTAAGGGCGAGAAGCTCAAGGTGAGAAAGGCCGACAATCCGGTTCGCATCATTCGCTTTCCGGGTGCGACGTTCTTCGAGCGAATGCGGGTCAAACTCGGTTGGGGAGGATTGCCCGACGTCGACCAGCCGTAAGAGATGCTGACTGAGCTGCGGATACGAAACTTCGCGATCATCGAGCAGGTGACGCTTCCGCTCGGCGAGGGCTTCAACGTCCTCTCCGGAGAGACGGGTGCCGGAAAATCCATCATCGTCGGAGCGCTGGGACTGTTGCTCGGCGAGAGGGCGAGCGCTGATCTGATCCGTTCCGGAGCGGACAAGGCGACGGTCGAGGGAGTGTTCGACGTCGCGAAGCTGAAGGGGATTGCCGCACTCGCTGACGACCACGGAATCGAAGTCGAGGACGACACGCTCGTCCTGAAACGCGAGATCGCGGCAAACGGACGTGGACGCGCCTGGATCAACGGTGCTACTGTGACCGCCACCGTCCTGGCGGAGATCGGGCGCCAGCTAGTGAATCTGCACGGCCAGCACGACGCGCAGACGCTGCTCGATGGCGAATCGCAACGCCGGATCCTGGACGCGTTCGGCGGAGCCGAGCCGCAGGCGGCGCTGGTTCGCGGCGCGTATACGGAGCTCTATAGCATCCGCCGCGAGATCTCGAGCCTTTCCTCGCGCCGCGCCGAAGCGGAGAAACGAGCCGACTATCTCAGGCACGTCGCGAAGGAGATCGAGGACGCGCGTCTGTCGCTCGGCGAGGATTCCAAGCTCGAGGACGAAGCGCGGGTGCTGGAAAACGCTGACGAGCTCCGCACGCTGGCGGGCAGTCTCAGTGAGCTCCTTTCCGGAGAAGACGCGAGCGTGCTGAGTCAGCTCGGCGCAGCTCAGCGCCCGCTCACTGCGATTGAGCGCATCGATTCTTCAGCGGCGCGGATGCAGGAGCTGTTCGACGCGGGCTTTTACGCCCTCCAGGAGCTGGCGCGAAGCGTGGAGGACTATGCGGGCTCGGTCGATCTCGATCCCGCGCGTCTCGACGACGTGCGTCAGCGTCGTGATCGACTCTTCGGGCTGCTCAAGAAGTACGGCCCGACGCTCGACAATGTGATCGAGGCTGGCCGATCCGCGCGCGCGGAGCTGGACCTGATCGACACGGCGCAGTTCGATCTCGCGAATCTCACCGCGCGCGAAGCGGACGCTCGCCGCCGTTTGTCTGCCGAGGCGGAGAAACTTTCCGACTTGCGGATTTCCGCGGCGAAGAAGCTCGCCAAGGCTGTCGACGCGCTGCTGCCCCCGCTCGGAATGCCCGATGGCCATCTTTCGGTGTCACTCGTCCCGCGCGACGAATCGACGGCAGAAGGCGCCGAGGATGTTGAGTTCCGCGTCGCTCTCAACGTCGGCCACGACGATCGCCCGCTCGCGCGCGTCGCGTCGGGAGGGGAGTTGTCCCGTGTGATGCTCGCGCTGAAAACCATTCTGGCGCGCGTCGATCACGTGCCGACGCTGATATTCGACGAGGTGGATGCCGGAATCGGCGGGCGCGTGGGCCTTCAGGTCGGCGACACGTTGCGTCGCGTGGCGAAGGAGCACCAGGTGTTCGCGATCTCGCATCTGCCGCAGATCGCCGCTCGCGCGCACCACCATATCGTCGTCGCGAAAGGCGCCAAGGGCGGCGTGACGACCGCCGACATTACGGTGCTCGAAGGGACGAGCAGGGTGAATGAGATTGCGCGGATGCTGGGGGGAGATCCGGAAAGTAAGGTGAGTCGTGCGCACGCCAGGGAGCTTCTGGAAACTGCCGTGGGGCCCCTGTAGCCTGGTCGCTAGTTCCTGAACTGCAACTGAAAACTGAACGGGGTAGGAGGTGTCAGAGGAGCGTAGGTGCCAGGTTTCAGGTCACTACGTCCAGACTTTCCTATCGCCATTCAGGGCACAGGCATGCGGGTTCAGTTACTCTCACGCCACGGCGGCAAGTCCGGGCGTCGTAACCTGAAACCTCGTACCTACGCCCCTCTGACGCCTCCCACCCCGTTCTTTTCAGTTTGTAGTTGCTTTCTACTTCCCCCCGAACAGCCTGAAGTAGAGCCTCAGCTGTATCTGATCCGTGAAGAACTTGGGCTGATTGCCGCCTGCCCCCTTCACCGTCTGCCAGTGCAGGTACTGAACCTCGAACGGAACCCTCGCCTTCCCCTGCTCGAACGAATAGAGATCCGAGAATGAGATTCCGCCACCGAGCCGCTGCTCCGTCTGCGCGGTCTCGAGATCGAGCGTCGCGGCGTCGATCGTGATATCGGAGAATCCCGTCACCGCCGCCGGAATCGTGAAAGTCCCGGTGTAGTCATCCTGCTTCTTGTTGCGGTACATGTACCAGCCGGAGACCGCGAGGTAGTCGTTGACCACAATGCGGGGTGCAGTCTCGAACTCGAATGTGGTGCCGAGTTGCCGGTGGACCATCTGCTTGCGATAGAGCGGTGCGAGCTCCTCGTTGGGCAGGTCGAGAATGCGCATCTCCTGGTCATCGGCGAACGGCTTGTTGTAGCGCACAATGAAAGACTGCCAGAAGTGCCGTCCGAGCAGGATGTCGCCAAACCACCTGCCCTCGACGGTTTTCGCTTTGCGACCGGTGCCGATGTCGATGAAGTTGTCGGGCGATTCGATCTGCGCGGTCGGGAGGCGGAAGGATACTCCGATGGTGGTGCGGAAGTTCAGTCCGTGCGGGGACATTCTCGCCGCGGTGTTGCGGCCGAAGGAATCGAACACGGAGAACTTGCCGCCGATGTCGATGTCACCGAAGTGGGACTTGCTGTTCGTCTCGAGTGGGGCCGCGGTGATCCCGAACGCCGAGTCGGTCAGGATGGTCTGCGCATCCTGCACAGTGAGCCGGCTCTGGGCGGCGAAGGGACCGTTCGTGGTAATCGGATTGCCGGCACCCAGAAAGCTGCTGTAGAGCGCCTTGAATGCCTGCACTCGTGCTTCGATCGCCAGCTGCGCGTCCGTCCCGACGATCGGCACGAAGGACGACGTTGTGTACAGCCCGCCATTTGGGCTGAACGGCCCGCCAAGGGGCCCGACCGTGCCGCCCGCAAACGCTCTCGAGTTGGCGATCAGGAGCGCCGCGTTTGCCTGATTGGCAAGGAGCGCGGGACACGAGGGTGACGCGGCCGGGTTCGCCTGGCAGGCGGCGATCGAGCCTTCGAGGGCATTCGCCGCGTTTGTGAATTGCGTGTACATCGCCGCGTTCTGAGCGAATGCCGCCGTAACTCCGAGCGCCGGATTGAACCCGAGGTTTCCCTCGGTTCTGCTGGTGTTGGCGTTGAAGAAGACCGTGCTGCGTGTCTGGACATACGGCACCTGAATCCCGAGCGAGAATCGCTTCG
>DASWBC010000504.1:0-4171 GCA_036390815.1 Gemmatimonadaceae bacterium | reverse complement strand
ACTGCCCTCGGAGTCGACCGGTACTCCTCCAATCGCATGCCATGTTCCGGCTGTCAAATGCATGAAGTGAAGTGGCTCACCGGCCAGCGTGCCGCGAACTGACACGATCGAATCGGCACGTGACACCGGGGCCCTCAGTGTCAGGCGTACGATGGCTCCCGGCTCGGGTCGAGAGGGAGCCGCCGTCAAGCGCGCTGTCTGCGCTGTGACTATGCTGGAAGAGAGGCACGCAAAAACGATTGATGCGGCGAAGCTTTTCACGTTGGTGTGTTTCGGTTGAGTCTGACGGAAGGTAACGTATGATACCTCCCTGGCAGCGAGAGGTTCGGCACCAGAGCAGATGAGGCTGCAGTCGCTTGGTGAAGTCACAACGTTCGAGATAACAACTGTGTCCAACTCACATCCCGTTCCGTTTTTTGGAGGATGAATGCTTCGCAAGCTTGGATTAGCCGTGACCGTGCTCGGAACCGCTCAGGCATCGCTGGCGCAGTCGCCGAGAGTCTCCGCGCCGATCAGCGACATCAGCTACGAGATAACCGCGGATTCGTCCGCCGTCGGACGACGACAACTCGGCGTCACGATGTCCTTCCACGTCGCTGGCACGGACCGGGTCATCCTGGCTCTTCCCGCGTGGTCACCGGGACACTACGTGCTTCTCTGGTTTGCCCGGCGGGTGTCACAGTTCTCCGTTCAGTCCAATGGCCTTCCTCTCGACTGGCGGAAGCTCGATTTCCAGACATGGGAGATCAAACCCCGCTCTGCCGGAACAGTGCGCGTGTCGTTCAACTATCTCGCTGATGCAGTGGATCGCGCCGTCGCCTGGACCTCCCCCAATTTCGCGTTCTTCAACGGGACCAACCTCTTTCTCTATCCTGCGGGCCGTGGATTCAATTGGCCCGCGCGCGTCTCGGTCCGCACGGAACCATCGTGGCGCATCGCAACCGGGATGGATCCCGCGCCAGGCACCAACACCTTCACCGCAGGGAACTATCACGATCTGACGGACATGCCCTTTTATGTCGGCCGCTTTGCCATTGACAGCACGCAGATCGCGGGCAAGTGGATTCGTCTCGCGTGGTGGCCCGCCGCGAGCCTCACGCCGGCGCGCCGGGACCGCACCTTCGCGTGGCTCCAGAAATTCGTCCCGGCGCAGATCGCGGTCTTCGGGGAGGCCCCCTTTCGCAACTACACGATCTTCCAGCGGTCGGACACACTCGTGAACGGAGGTGGGCTCGAGCACCACAGCTCGCAGGTGGATGAAGTCACGACCAGTGGGCTCGATGCCCCGTATCTGCCCGGACTCTACTCGCACGAGTTCTTCCACGCCTGGAACGTGAAGCGACTACGTCCCGCCGACATGGTTCCTTACCGGTACGATGACGCGCAACCGACAACATGGCTGTGGGTGAGCGAAGGCGTCACTGATTACTACGGCGCTGTTGCGCTGGTGAGGGGAGGAGTCAACGATAGCACGCGGTTTTTTGACTTCATCGCCGGCGAGATCGCGTCCGTCGCGGACGCACCGCCAACGGCGGTGAGCGATGCATCGCTGGGATCCTGGATCAATCCGACCGATGGCAGCAGCGGACTCTATTACCCGAAAGGTGGTCTCACGGGATTCCTGCTCGACATCATGATTCGCGACGCGAGCAACAACCACATGTCGCTCGACAACGTGATGCGCCGCCTATATGACGCGACGTACAAGCGCGGCAAAGGATTTACGGGCGCCGAGTGGTGGTCCGAGGTTTCGCGCGCCGCCGGCGGCAAATCCTTCGCGGAATTCGCGCGCCGCTACGTCGATGGCCGTGAGCCGCTTCCGGTCGATTCGGTTCTGCGCCTCGCCGGATTGCGTTCCGAGAGCGACAGCATTCGCGAGCCGCGGCTGGGAATCTCGACCAGCACCGACAGCACCGGCGTCGCGATCAGTCAGATGTCACCGACTGGAGCGGCGGCCGCAGCAGGTGCGCGTGCGGGCGACAAGATCGTTTCGATTGGCGATGTCACGATCTCAAACGACGGTTCCTTCGAGCCTTTGCGGGCTCGGTACGCCGGCACGACACTCACGACTCTGCCGATGGTTGTGCGCCGGGGAAATGAGACGGTCACCCTCCAGCTGCCGGTCAGATTGACAGCCCGCGTGCAGACTCGCGTTCTGCCGATCCCGAACGCCCCGGAAAAGGCCGTCCGAATACGCGGAGGGATTTTGAGAGGGTCAACCTCGTAAAACGGGGATGTCGATTTGGGCCATCCCCGCCCGACTAATTAGCGAGGACCCTTTCAAACAATTGGAGGAACGATGAAGTACCTGTGCCTGATTTACGACGACGAGAAGGAGTGGGCGAAATTCCCCAAGGACCTGCAGGACAAGTACATGGGCGAGTACATGGCGTTTGGCGACAGCATCAAGAAGAGCGGCCAGTACGTCGGAGCCAACCAGCTAAAGCCCACCAGCACAGCCACCGTCGTGCGCTCACGCAACGGCAAGGTGTCGACGACCGACGGCCCCTACGCCGAGACGAAGGAACAGCTCGGCGGCTACTACCTCATCGAGGCAAAGGATCTTAACGACGCAATCCAGGTGGCATCGCGGATTCCGTCGGCGAAGTCCGGCTCGATCGAGGTGCGCCCGATTGTCGAGCGCGCCAGCGCGTAGCAGCCGGACGCGTAAGTGAATGGAGGAAGACGCTGCGGCGCACGTGCGCGACCAGGTGGATGCGATCTATCGCTCCGAATCGCGCCGTGTGCTCGCGACCCTCATCCGTCTGCTCGGTGATTTCGATCTGGCCGAGGAAGCCCTGCATGACGCATTCGTGGCGGCGGTGGAGCAATGGGGAGAAACGGGGATTCCCGCGAACCCGCGCGCGTGGCTGATCTCCACCGGACGGTTCAAGGCCATCGACCGGCTGCGCAGGAGCGAGAGGTTCGAATCGACGGACGGCGCGATTCTCGATCGCCTCCAGGCGACGGAGATGCTTGACCAGGACGAAGAGGGCGTGGAAGACGATCGTCTCCGCCTGGTCTTCACCTGTTGTCATCCGGCGCTGAGCCCGGACGCGCAGATCGCTCTCACCTTGCGCGAGGTGTGCGGCCTTACGACCGAAGAAGTTGCGCACGCTTTTCTGACGCCACCGCCGACACTGGCGCAAAGGATCGTCCGGGCCAAGGGAAAGATCAGGGATGCGCGCATCCCCTACGAGATACCGTCTCGACTCGACATTCCCGTGCGGCTCGCCAGTGTGCTGCACGTGATCTATCTGGTCTTCAATGAAGGCTACCTCGCCTCGAGTGGTGAGACACTCACACGAGCGGACCTGGCTGGCGAAGCAATCCGCCTCGGACGATTGCTCGTGGAGCTGCTTCCCGAGCCGGAGGCGATAGGACTTCTGGCGCTCATGCTTCTCCACGAAGCGAGGCACTCGTCGCGGACGACGCCTACTGGCGAGATGATCCTCCTCGAGGATCAGGATCGGTCGCTATGGAATCGCGCCCAGATCGAGGAAGGAGTCGAGCTGGTAGAGAGCGCTCTCGCGTCGCATCGCTTCGGCCCCTACACGCTCCAGGCAGCAATCGCGGCCGTGCACGCCGAGGCATCGAGGGCGGCCACCACGGACTGGCCGCAGATCGTCGGGCTGTACGACGTGCTGCTGAGAGCAGATCCGTCTCCGGTGATCGAGCTCAATCGCGCGGCCGCGATCGCGATGCGAGATGGACCAGAAGCCGGGCTCTCGCTGGTCGATGCCATTCTCGTGCGTGGAGACCTGGCGGAGTATCACCTCGCGCACGCGGCGCGCGGAGATCTTTGCCGCCGACTGGGGCGCACAAGCGAGGCGATCACATCCTACCAACGCGCATTAGAGCTGGCCAGACTGGAGCCGGAGCGGCGGTTCATCTCGCGACGCTTGAGGGAGCTGAGTAGCCAGGTTCGATGAGGGCTCAGGAGCTCGAGATCTTTCTGGCCGGTGCCGAAGGCGCAGTCGGATAAGTGGGAAGGAGACCAAGATTGACCCAGGGCTCAGCGGGCGCGAGTATGCTGGTGCAGTTTTGCAAATCGATCCTGGACCAATACCTACTCCTGGGCCAATCGTGCGACTCAGATTCGCAATCCCGCTCACGATATTGCTCCTCGCCGCAACATCGTATGTATCCGGGTTCCTGCCGTTCAACGCCT
>DASWBC010000503.1:0-5676 GCA_036390815.1 Gemmatimonadaceae bacterium | reverse complement strand
TACTACAGCGCCACGTTCATCGAATCGAAGTTGTGCGCCGGTGAAGAAGTTTGCGTCGTGGGCGGCGGCAACGCCGCGGGGCAGGCTGCCGTATCTCTCGCCCAGTCGGCGAGACACGTCCACATTCTCGTACGATCCGATGGCTTGGCCGAGACAATGTCGCGATACCTGATCCGGCGCATCGAAGAGGACCCTCGGATCACGGTGCACACCCGCACCGAAATCGCAGCGCTCGAAGGTGATGATCACCTCGAGACCGTGCACTTGCGCCAGCGTGATGACGGCACGAAAACAGAGCGGAAGGCCCTTCGACACGTCTTCGTCATGACGGGTGCAAACCCTAGCAGCGGGTGGCTCGACGGCTGTGTCACTCTCGACGACCACGGATTCATCAAGACCGGGTCCGAGCTTTCGCCGGATGAATTGTCCGCTGCGCATTGGCCATTGGCTCGTCCTCCCCATCTTCTGGAGACGAGCAAGCCCGGAGTGTTCGCGGTTGGCGATGTCAGAGCTGGCAACATCAAACGCGTCGCGTCGGCGGTAGGCGAGGGATCCATAGCAGTTTCCTTCGTTCATCAAGCGCTGCAGGAGTAATAAAATGCCACCGGTCTCTCGAGGCTTTCGCGGGCGGCGACAATCCGCGGACACAGCAAGCCGGCTCCCGCCCGGTCAGTACGAGACGCGAGACTTTCCAGTTCTATCCGCGGGGCCGACACCACGGACTTCGCTCGCTACATGGGATTTCACGCTGCTAGGCGCCAACGGAAAGACCGCGCGCTGGACGTGGGACGAGTTTACCGCTTTGCCGCGTCAGACGGTCACGAAGGACATCCATTGCGTCACGAAGTGGTCGAAGTTCGATACGGTGTGGGAGGGAATCTCGGTCGACACCATTCTCTCGGAAGCGGCGGCAAAGGGAGTCGTTTCTTCGCCATTCGTGCTCGCCAGATGCGACGGCGGCTACACCACCAATGTTCCGCTCGCCGACGTAACCGGTGGAAAGGCCTGGGTCGCTTTCATGTACAACGGCGCTCCGCTGCCAGCGGAGCACGGAGGACCCGCGCGTCTGCTCGTGCCGCACCTCTACTTCTGGAAGAGCGCGAAGTGGGTGCGTGAGCTGCGCCTCATGGAAAGCGATGCGCCTGGATTCTGGGAATCGCTGGGTTACCACATGTATGGTGACCCCTGGCGCGAACAGCGATACTCCGGCGACGAGTGAGTCCTGATGGGACCGCGTCCCGAATTGCCTGGCGGCTTGCCACCGTGATCGACGTCGTCATGGAGACGCCGAGGACGCGGACGCTCGTACTCGATGTGCCCGGATGGCCCGGCCACCGAGCGGGGCAACACGTCGACGTACGACTCACAGCGGAGGATGGCTATCAGGCCGAGCGGAGCTACTCCATCGCATCGCCGCCGGAAGACACGCGACTCTGCCTTACTGTCGAGGAGCTGAAAGACGGCGAGGTCTCACCATACTTGTCCGAGGTGCTTCACGCCGGGGATACGCTCGAGCTCCGCGGCCCGATCGGTGGATATTTCGTCTGGGACATCCCGGCCGGCGGACCGCTCTTGCTTGTCGGCGGCGGCTCCGGGATCGTCCCGTTGATGGCAATGCTGCGTCATCGGAACGCCGCTCTTGCTACCAGTGTCGCCCGACATCAACTGCCGGCGCGGCTCTTGTACTCGTCGCGTAGCTGGGACGAGGTGATTTATCGGGACGAGCTAGCTCGTCTGGCGGAGAACGACCCATCGCTCGAGGTCACGCATACGCTTACCCGCGAGCAGCCTGACGGATGGAGCGGATTCCGGCGCAGGATCGACCGCGCGATGCTGGAGCAGGTCGCGTGGCCGCCGAGCAAGCAGCCGCGCGTATTCGTCTGCGGTCCGACCCCCTTGGTTGAATCGGTTGCTTCGACGCTGGTCGAGCTTGGACACCAGCCCGCGCTCGTAAAGACGGAGCGCTTCGGCCCGACCGGCGGTGCGGTCTAGCCCGTGATGGAAAAACTTTTTGTCTGCGCAGAGAGGGAGTGACGATGAACAGTTCTTCGAGCGAATCGCACGAGCCGGTTGTTGCCGGTGAGCGTCTTGCCGGCGCGCGTCGAGTGGACGGAAATGCCGCCGCCGGGATCCTGAGCGAAGTATTCGTTCGGGATCTGACGGCAGCGCGCGCGAAGTGCGCGCGCTGCGGAGTCACGCGGACGATTGGGACCTTGATCGTCTACGCCCACGGGATGGGAATGATCGTGCGTTGTCCGGGATGTGATGGCGTCATACTGCGTCTCGCGCGCACCCCGACGCACGTGTGGCTCGACTCGACAGGTGCCACATCAATCGTTATCTCCCGTGATGCAAGCTGAGGTTGATCATGCTTAACGCGCCGTGCGACCACATCAAAGCAATCAGCAACGTCAAGCTTCCGAAGAAGCGGGAGTGCGAGGAGTGCGTCAAGATCGGCGCAAGGTGGGTTCATTTGCGGACCTGCCAGGAGTGTGGCAAGACGCTCTGCTGCGACGACTCGCCCAACAAGCACGCATCAAAGCACGCGCGGGCGAGTGGTCACCCGGTGATCGCCTCGGCGGAGCCCGGTGAACGATGGCTGTATTGCTATCCCGACGACGCGTTCTTTGAATACTGAGCACGCATAGTTGGAGAGCATCCCGACTCGGATGAAATCAAGGCAATCGGCTCGCTGAATTCGAAGAGGATCGTACCCAGCTCCGAAAACTCTTGACGACGCGAATTCCCGAGCGTAAGGTGACCGGCCGCTCCATCTGCCGCACAGCCCTGTTCCGGAGGTTTGTAATGCGCATCCTTCTTCCTCTCGGTCTTGCCGCCACCTTCGCTTTTGTGGCGTGCTCCGACAACCCGGTCGACCCGACGCAGGCCCCGTTGAATCCAAGATTAAGCCAGTCGGTTTCCGGCCAGCTCACCTTGGGACAACGCACGGTCTTCCGGCCGCTTTCAATGTCCAACGGACGCGGGGTTGGCGGCCTGTTCACACCAAACGCCAATAATCCTGCCGGCACCGAGAAATTCTCCCAGCCCGATATCCACTACTGGGGTGGGAGTCTGATCCTGAACCAGAAGCTTGCCGCCATCTACTATTCGCGGACTGCCATCTTCACGAATGGCCCCAAGCCCGGGACCAGCGGCAGCGGCGCCAACGATCACTCGCTGGTCGGCTATTTCCTCAACAACATTGGCGGCTCGTCGTACTGGAACATCAACACCACGTACTACCAGCAGGTTGGCCAGGAGAAGCAGTTCGTGCAAAACACGATGCAATACACGTCGTTCTGGGCGGCCAACGGCAAGGGCGCGCCGAGGTCGGGGGACGTGGTCACCGGCAACGATATGGTCAATCTGATCGAGACCGGGTTCAGTACGGGCACGCTCCGGTACGATCCGAGCACACTCTACATGATCTTCACCGGCCCCGGGGTGAACCTGGGTGGCGGCTTCGATCCCAACCATCTGCAGTACTGCGCCTTTCACTCGGCGTACATCCGCGGCAACGGCCAGATCGTACAGGTCTCGGCGATGCCCTACGATGCGGACTTCACTCCCAACCATCCTTCGAACGATGGCTTCCTGTGCGTGCTGCAAGACGGCGGAGCGAACGGGGATGTAGGAGCCGATGCAGCGGTGAGCGCCGTGGCGCACGAGACCGAAGAAACCGCGACAGACCCGTACATCAACGGATTCCTCGGGTGGTACGACGCGCACGGCGAGGAGAACGCCGACAAGTGTGCCTACACTTACGGCGGTGTCTTCGACAACGGTCTGGGTTTCTGGAACATTACGATCGGGACGAAGCCATTTCTCGTGCAGCAGAACTGGGCGAACACGACGCCCGAGGGCTGCCTGAAGAGTTATCCGTAAGCACTCTCGGTCACGCGACGAGGGTCGATCGCTCACCTCTCGTCGCGTGAGACGTTGATGGTAACCGACGCGCGCGCACAGGCGTGCCTCAACTGCGGCGCGTCGCTCACCGGGCCGTTTTGCCCCGAGTGCGGCCAGCGGGACATTCCACCGTATCCGAGTCTGCGCGAGCTCTTCATGGACGCAGTCTCGGAGTTTTCGGGCTGGGACGGACGGGTCGCATCCACACTGCAGGCGCTCGCTCGTCGCCCGGGACTGCTGACCCACGAATTTCTCGAGGGACGGCGGGCTCGATACATCTCTCCGCTCCGGCTGTACCTCACGGCGAGCCTCGTGTATTTCGTTCTGGCGGCCTCCGCGCCGGATGTCAGACTTGGACCCGGCAAGGGTCAGGGATTGCAAGTCGGCGTACCTACGACGGCCGACAATCGCGGAGTTTCCCGGCCGGACCGAGTCGCAAAGGCCGCCAGGGAATCACTCGATCAGCAGACGCTGACTCAGGCGGAGAAAGACGCGGCGCTCAAGGATATAGAGCGGGCGCCCGCTTTACTGCAGCCGTTTCTCCGACGAGTTGTGTCGGATCCGGGAGGATTCAAGCGCGGCCTTCTCGAGACGATGCCGCGGATGTTGTTCGCCTTGCTCCCGATTTTTGCGGGAATCGTCGCCCTCTTTTATCGCGGCAGGAAATACCCGGAGCACCTCTACTTCGCCATCCACCTTCACGCCTTCATCTTCCTGGCGCTTGGCGCGACCGAGCTCACGAAATTCACAAAGGTGCCCGTCCTTGTGGCGATCGTGAGCGCGATCGCGGTTTGCTGGATTCCCGTCTATGCAACACTCGCTTTCCGCCGGGTGTACGGTGGCTCGCTCGCTGTGACGTTGGCGAAGGAAGTCGTGATAGGCGCGCTCTATTCGATCGCGACGGCGGCCGCGTTCGTCATCGCGATCTACCTGGTGGCGATCGGGCCTTGATGATTTCTCTCCGCGCCCATCCTTACGCGAGCCTCTCCACCGTCTTTCCACTCGTCACAGCGTGGGCCGCCCGCGGTATTGGGTGCTCAGCAGTCCGGGGCTTGTACACCCCGAACTTCCTGAATACCCATTCTCTCCACTCGTCGAGAATCTCGTAGAACGTCGGGATCACGACGAGCGTCAGCAGCGTCGACGTGATCACGCCGCCGATTACGGCGCGGCCGAGTGGCGCGCGGAACTCCGCGCCTTCACCGATGCCGAGGGCGACGGGCAACATGCCCGCGATGAGTGCCAGCGTCGTCATCATGATCGGACGAAGACGGATCGCGCCCGCCTGAATAAGCGCTTCGCGCCTCGGCATTCCGTCCTTCTCGCGCGCCCACTTCGCGAAGTCGATGAGCAGAATTGCGTTCTTGGCGACGATGCCCATCAACAGAATCACCCCGATCAGACTCATGATGTTGATCGTCGTGCCGGTGATCATGAGCGCCAGCATGACGCCGATGAGCGACAGCGGCAGCGAGATCATGATCGCCAGCGGCTCGAGGAACGAGCCGAATTGCATGACGAGAATGAGGTACATCAGCATCACCGCAATGCCGAGCGCCGAGAAGATGCGCCCGAATACTTCGTTCTGGCTGTCGACTTCACCGCCCTGCGTCATGCGCACACCGGGCGGGAAGGTGATCTTCGCAATCCGCGCGTTGATGTCCTTCATCACTTCGGTGAGTGGACGCCCGGACGTGTTCGCCTGCACTGTCACCACCAGATCCGCATCGAGGTGGCTGATCTGGGCCGGGCCGAGTGATTTCGTGATCG
>DASWBC010000502.1:0-15010 GCA_036390815.1 Gemmatimonadaceae bacterium | reverse complement strand
CTTGTCACGCGTCTGGCGGCAACCATATGATCCGCAAACCATCTTCCTCGTCTGGTTTCCAGATCATCATATCGGACCCCGCTGCCACTCGATGAGGAGTGGATGAAGCGGCCGTTCCCCGCATAGATCGCCACGTGGCTGATCCGCCCTCCCTGGGCGAACAGCATCAGGTCGCCGACCACGAGCGAGCGCGTTGACGGCTCGACTGCGATTCCCGCTCCCGCCATCTGCCGCGACGTGCGCGGCAGATTCACACCCTGAATTCCGTAGACGTACTGAACGAATCCGGAGCAATCGAATCCGGAGCGCGGCGAAGTCCCGCCGTAGCGGTACGGGACTCCGATGTACTGTTCCGCTGTCGGCACTACTCTGCGAGCGGCTCCGCTCGCAGAGGTGGTGCTGACGGGCCAGGTCGTGCGCGACGTCCGGGTCGGTGCCGGGACACGAGGGGGTGCGTCCGCGCTGCGTCTCGAAAAGACCGCGGAACGTGAACGGCCTCCGCCGAAGTGAAATCCGATTCCGACACGGTATTCGAGTGCGCGAACGAACTGGGAATCAGCAGGGGTCGCCGGCGCTGCCAGATGGCGGGACCTGACCTCGCCGTTGATTGACAAGATGCGTCCGAGGGCGAGTTGGAGTCCGCCACCGTAACTCCAGGTGCGGATTGCGTCAGTGAAAGTCGCGGGCTGAGCGCTACTCTCGAGTCCCAGTCCGCCGAAGGCGTATGGCATGAAGCCTTCGCCTAGTCGGGCGTTTACGGGGCCGAACATGAGATCGGCATTGGTGGCCCATACCAGATTTGACGGACCCTGATTGGCCGCAAACGCGTCAGTCGCGAGGGAGGAGATTCCCAACCCGCCGCTTCCCCGGATTCCCAGATAGGGTGTGCCCATGCTGAGGGAAAGTCCCCCAAGTGTTCTGGTTATGGGCGCGGCGTTATCGAGAGATCCGTAGAACTCGACACCGCCGGCTACCTGCGCCACCAGGGCGCCAGGTAAGGACAAGTACGATAGGACTCCAGAGAGACCTATCAAGCGTCGCAGGTGCATAAAGCGACTCCACTGAAGAGGTTGGGCCTTAGTAGGGCATTAGAAGGACCAGCCCATGCCAAACTGCTAAACCCATTGCCTACAACGTCTTATGGTCCACAGCCTCTACTGTAAACGCGCTATTGTCACCTTTCTCGGACAGATGTTGAGGTCAAAGGAACGATCTGATTTGAACGGGTACGAGTAGGTTGATCCCGATTTCCGCAGGGGTCTGGCCCTTAACGGCCCGTACTAAAGCGAGTCAAACGCATGTTCGGCGAGATCCTCCTCCGGGACGCTCGTCCGATCGTGGCAGTCACGGATGGAGCGAGCCCGCCATCCCTCAGGCCTGGAGACACGAAATGCCAAGAATGGAATGGCGCTCGATCCTGGCTTTGCTGACAGCTGGACTCATCGTCAGCACGGGCACGCCCATCGGGACGGCATCGATCGGGTCAATTGGCGACGTCGTTCAGACTGCGTCCGCCCGCATCGCAGACAACTTCTCCGACGATGGCCCCCACCTCGGCTTCGATACTTTCGCCTATCCCGGGGACGATGCGATGCAGGCATGGGCGACCGCCGACAAACCCTACAGATGGGTCGGCTACTATTTATCCGCGCCCTGCCACAACGATGATTCCTGGGAAGGTAAGAGAGCCACGCTTTCCAACATGGGGTGGGGCATGGCGGTCATCTACGTCGGGCAGCAGACGTGGGGCAAAACCCCGGGACAGAAGGTCACGGTCACGCGGTATGTTGCGAAGCGCGTTCGACAGGTGAAGACCCGTAACGGCAAGCGCCTTGTCAGCTACGTCAACAAGCGCGTACCCGTAAACGTGCTGGTTATCCCGCGCGCATCTCCTGGATCGAGCTGCTCCACTCAGTTCGTGAACGCCGCGCGCGGAACCGCCGATGCGAACGATGCGATCGCAAAGACTGCCACTGAGGGCTTTGCGAATGGCACGGTAATCTTTCTCGACATCGAGCGAATGGAGAGTGTACCGAAGGCGATGCGCGACTACTATGAGGCCTGGACCAAACGAGTGGTCGAGGACGGTCGCTTCCGCCCGGCATACTACGCTCACAGCTTCAACGCGGATCAAATTTACGGCGATGTGAAGCAAGTGCTTGCGTCGGCCGGTGTCTCGGGTGACCCACCATTCTGGATTGCGAGCGAGCGCGGGTTCTCAATTGACAAGGCACCCACAGAGGTCGGCCACGCATTCGCGCAGGTCTGGCAGGGCCTGCTGGACGTTGTCGAGACCCATAACGGCGTGAGGTTGCCGATCGACGTCAACGTCGCCCAGCTCCCGTCGCCGTCTGAAGATTATCGGGGCGGCGAGTAATCCGGACCAATCATCGCCCGAGGTTTACTCGCGACCAGAGTATTCGAGGCTATTTGATGCGAGTAATGAAGTCTTCGCGGTTCGGCGGACGGAAGATCAAATCGACCGCGAGCCAGGTCGTCTTGGCGAACGGATAACAGAGCACGGCGCCAAGGATCGACAGCACGACACCGCCGAATTGCAACGCATTCCAGGGCGGATTGGGCCAGGTGGCAACCACCACCACGAGAAATGCGAGCGCGAGCAGTATCTCGACCGCAATGAGGTTGAGCGTATACGCGCCGATGAAATAATCCGCTTCACCGCGCGCGAGCAGGATTCCACAGTGCGGGCAGCGCTCCTTCATCTCGAAGAATCCGGTGAAAAGGCCGCCGTGACCACAGTTCGGACATCGGAGCAGGAGCGCGCGTCCCAGCAGCCGCCAAGTTGACTGGCGCGAGATGTCTGGATGCGCTGCGTCGCCCCCGGGGTTAGCTCGCTCTTCCACCGTCAGTCGTCGCGCACGGACATCTCAATGCCCCCGCACTGGATGGGGCTGGTACGGCTCCTCGACCGCGCGGATGTGCTCTTCGCTCAGCACGATATCGAGCGAGTGAACCGCGCTCTCAAGATGCTCGATCTTGGTGGCACCGACGATTGGGGCCGCAACACCCGGTTTTTTCAGCAGCCACGCCAGGGCGACTTCGGAGGGTGAGACTCCAAGCTCGCTTGCGACTCTGCGCACGGCTTCGATCACCTTCAAATCCGAAGGAGAGTCATAGAGATCGACGGCGTACGTATCGCTGTCGGCCCGGGTTGTCCCCTCCGCCGGCGACGGCGTCGTGCGTGCGA
This sequence comes from Gemmatimonadaceae bacterium, assembly GCA_036390815.1. Classification (GTDB taxonomy): domain Bacteria; phylum Gemmatimonadota; class Gemmatimonadetes; order Gemmatimonadales; family Gemmatimonadaceae; genus UBA4720. The sequence goes on along the minus strand of DASWBC010000502.1, from coordinate 11,802 downwards.
GCCGTCCGCGCGCCAGCGGCGACCAGGGGACGACCCCCACGCCTTCCTCGAGGCAGAGCGGAATCATCTCACGTTCTTCCTCGCGATAAACGAGGTTGTAGTGATTCTGCATCGAGATGAATCGCGCCCAGCCGCGTCTTTCCGAAACACTGAGCGCCCGCGCCATCTGCCACGCGTACCCGGAGCTCGCTCCGATGTAGCGTACCTTCCCCTGGTGCACGAGGTGGTCCAGCGCCGATAGGGTCTCTTCAATCGGCACTCTGCTCTTGAAGCGGTGAATTTGATAGAGATCGATCGTCTCGACGCCCAGGCGGCGGAGACTCGCCTCGCAAGCCTGCACGATGTGCTTGCGCGAGATCCCTCCCATGTTCGGCCCTTCGCCCATCGGGAAATGGACCTTGGTCGCAAGGACGATCTCGTCCATTTTTGCCATCTCCCGGAGCGCGCGTCCCGTGACCTCTTCGCTAACGCCCATCGAGTACATGTCGGCTGTGTCGAAGAAGTTTATGCCGAGCTCGAGTGCTTTCTTGTAGAAGGGGCGCGCATCGACTTCGTCGAGAATCCACGGCCGCCACTTCGGGGTCCCGTAAGTCATGCAGCCGAGACAGATACGGGAGACTTCGAGTCCGCTGCGGCCCAGCTGGGTGTACTTCATGTCTGATTCTCCACGTCGAGATCCTGGCGCTCGGCTGACTTCCCCAGAACTGAAGCAGGGAGCCGATAGCGACCAAAGCTAGTCGCCTGGGAGCTTTCATACAGGCGTTCGAGGCGCGCGCGAGGCCGGTAACGTGGACTCTTTACGTCACCGGAAAGGCCCTGAGCCTATAAAGCTGCTAAGCTTGTGCGTCCCCTGCTTCGCTTCTGTGGATGCCTCCTAGACGCCCCGAACTCCTCGCCAATGCGCGAGTCTCAACCCTTTCCTGGCAACGGTTGTCAGAAGGTCGACAATGGAGCTGGCTGCCTACGAGTTTCGGAGCTCGGTGAACGATACCCAACTCATCACGCGCGTGGTCGCCGGCGATGCGGCGGCCGAGCGTGAGCTGTACGAGACATACGTCGATCGCATTTACCGGCTGGCGTTTCGTCTGGCGGGTGATGACGAGCTCGCGCGGGATTTCACGCAGGCAACGTTCATCCGGGCTTTTGAAAAGATTGGAAGTTTTCGCGGCGAATCGTCGCTCTCGACCTGGCTTCATTCGATCGGCGTCTCGGTGGCGCTCAATGGGCTCCGAAAGACGAAGCGACTGAGGAATCGTGAAGCGCCAATGGAAGAAGGATTGACGGTCGGAGTGACGCAGAGGGAAGCCGATCCCGATCTGAAGGAGAGATTGGCGCGAGCTATCGACGCGCTGGCGGACAAATACAGGACGGTATTCGTGATGCACGACGTAGAAGGCTACACGCACGATGAAATCAGCGGGACGCTCAACATTCCGATCGGGACATCGAAATCACACCTCTTCCAGGCACGAAGCAAGTTGCGCGTCGCACTGGCGGATTTTGCACCGGAGTGGGTGTCATGACCGAAGACAATTTCGAGGAATTTCTGAAGAAGGCGGCTCAAGGCTACAATGTGCCGCCGGCTCGTGCTCCTCGAGAGGACATGTGGAGCGCTATCCAGGCGCAGCGCGCGGCGGGGCCGCGCGTCGTGTACGGCGGAGGCTCGTCGATACGCGAATCGTCCGGACGGAGATTCGGCTCGAGAATCTGGCTGGGCGCGGCGGCGGCAGCCGTCCTACTACTCGCGACCGGTGTGGGCCTCGGTCGGTGGAGCGCTTCGAACACACCAAGCCCGGTAGCGGCGGCAAATACGCCGAAGACCGGTTCGCCCTCTCCGTCGCCCGAAGGACAACCGACCAACGTGGCGCCCGGAGAGCCGGCCGCGGTAGCTCTGACCCCGACGGGCGGCAGGCGGCGGACATCGGCGCCGGGCGCTGTGCCGCAGATCGACGCGCACGCCGGGCGTGGAGAACGGCTAGCCCTCGTCGCACCTTCGACCAGTTCCGCCGCCAGCTCGGCCTACCAGCTCGCGGCGGTTCGGCACCTCAGTGAAGCCGAGGCGCTTCTGACTTCGTTCAGAACGCGCTCGACGACGGATCAGCAAATGGACGCGCAGCTCGGATCCTGGGCGCGCCAGCTCTTGAGCAACACCCGGCTGTTGCTGGATTCTCCCGTCGCCAACGATCCGCAGCGTCGTCCGCTGCTGGAAGATCTCGAGCTGGTGCTTGTGCAGATCGTCCAGCTATCACCCGGAAGCACGCCACAGGATCGCGATCTGATCGAGAAAACCTTGCAACACGACCATGTAATGACGAGGCTGCGCACCGCGATTCCCGCGGGCTCGCAGCGCGGTAGTTGAGGCCACTTTCAATGACAATGAGAACACTACTCACGGCAGCAGCAATTATTTCCTCGGCGGGATTCGGATTCAGCCAGTCTCCCGCCAGCCACGATTCCTTTCACTCTTCAGTTGCGCCCCTCGCTCTGGCCAGCGCGGATGCGCAGCTCAGAGAGTCGTTTGGCTCTCTCGATCAGGAGGCCATTTCGCTCCCGCCCGAGCCGTGGGCGAAGGCAGACCCCGCAGATTCCTTGTACCGGCTGGCGCGTGAAGCGCTCTCGCGTGGTGACTACAAGCGCGCAGCGGAGATATTTCATCGGATCCCCGAGCGGTATCCACAATCCGCGTACGCCGGCCAGGCTCTGTACTACGAGGCGTTCGCGCTCTACCGCAGTGGTGGTGACGACGATCTGAGGACCGCGCGTGACCGGTTGAATCAACTGAACCAGCTTTTCCCAGCCATCGCGAAAAAGGATGGAGCGCTCCTTCAGACCCGTGTGTGTGGCGAGCTGGCCAAGCGCGGCGACGAATCGTGCGCCGCCTCAATAGCAACGACGGCCGGAGGTGGCGGCGATGATAGCGGAGGCGAGGCGCCTGCCAACAGAGCCGGATCGCAGGGGCGCAACTGCTCCCCCGACGCGGACGAGGACAGCGATGATCGTATCGCCGCGCTCAACGCGCTGCTCCAGATGGACGCCGATCAGGCGATGCCGATTCTGCAAAAGGTTCTCGCTCGTCGCGATGCCTGCTCGGTGGCATTGCGCCGGAAGGCAGTATTCCTGGTCTCGCAGAAGAGAACCGACCAGACGGCGAATATCCTTATGAGTGTCGCGCGCGGCGACCCTGACCAGGAGGTTCGCGAGCAGGCGGTATTCTGGCTGTCGCAGGTGCCTGGATCGACGGGACTGCTCGAGGAAATTCTCAAGGGCAACGGCGACGAAAACATCAAGGACAAAGCGCTGTTCGCGCTGTCTCAGCAGAACGAACCGAGATCGCAGCAGATTCTGCGTGACTTCGCCGGGCGCGAGAACGAGAACAGCGACCTGCGGGAAAAGGCAATCTTCTGGCTCGGGCAGCGCCACGGGGCCGAGAACACGGAGTTCCTGCGCGGTCTCTATTCACGGCTCACCAACTCCGACCTGAAGGAGAAGATCCTATTCTCGCTGTCCCAACAGAAGGGAGCCGGAAACGAACAGTGGCTGATGAACATCGCTGTCAATCCGAAGGAAGACATCGAGCTGCGTAAGAAGGCCCTCTTCTGGGCCGGGCAGTCGGGGGTTCCGATATCGGAAATGTCGAAGCTTTACGACCGCATGGGCGACAGCGAGATGCGCGAGCAGGTCATCTTCGTTCTCTCGCAGCGCCAGCGTGATCCAGCGGCGATGGACAAACTGTTCGACATCGCGAAAAACGAGAAGGATGCGGAGCTGCGGAAGAAGGCAATTTTCTGGCTCGGACAGTCCCGCGATCCGCGTGTGCAGCAGTTTCTCCTTGACCTGATCAACAGATGACAACACTCCGAATGACATCGATCGCGGGGACGGCAGTTGTCCTCGCAGCTCTGGCCGGCATGGCGCAAGTCGCGCCGGCGCAGAGTATCGCCAGCCAGGTGGCTCGCGTCTCGAACGGCACGGTTCGCATGTCGTTCGCGGCGAAGCCGGGAATCTGCGGCAGCGGGAACTCGATCAGGCATTCCAATGGTCGCGGCAGCACGTCGTGGGGCAACGAGAACTACTCGCGCGACGTCGAATGGGAAAGCGACTGCAGCGTCGGTCCCGCGCGAGTCGTGCTCGACCGCCGGAATGGCGAGCTGACCGACCTTCGCTTTTACGTCGGCGGGCGGTGGCGTCCGGCAGGCTCCGATGTTGTTGATCTCGGCACGGTGCCGGCGCGCGAAGCGGCCGACTATCTCGTCTCGATCGCCCAGAGCGAGAAGGGAAGCATGGGTGAAAAAGCGATCTTTCCCGCGACCATCGCGGATAGCGCCATTATCTGGCCGGCGCTGATCAAGGTCGCGCGTAATCCTGATGTGCCCCGTGCTACCCGGACGCAGTCCGTGTTCTGGCTTGGTCAGGCGGCGGGTGATGCGGCAACAGCGAATCTCAATTCCCTCGTCCTCGACAACAGTGTCGATCGGGAGGTGCGAGAACAGGCGGTATTCGCGCTGTCCCAGCGTCCCCGCGATGAAGGCGTTCCGGCGCTCATCGCCGTTGCGCGGACCAACAAGGACCCCGAGATCCGCAAGAAGGCACTCTTCTGGCTCGGCCAGTCGCACGATCCGCGTGCGCTGGACTTGTTCGAGGAACTGCTGACGAAGAAATAGAGCTCAAGTCGCGGGGAATGATTGCAAAGGGGGGTGCTCCCAAATAGCATCCCTCTTCTGCATCCAAGGCAATCGTGGATTTTACCGACATCTCGACTCAGCTCTCATCCAGTCCGCTCACGGCGATCCCGATTCTGTTCATCGCGGGCGTGTTGACGAGCCTCGCCCCGTGCATCTACCCGATGATTCCTATCACCGCGGCGATAGTTGGAGGCAGCGCGGTCGGGGGCGCGCCGCGCGCGCGCTCGCGGACCGTGTTTCTGACGCTCGTCTATGTACTCGGGCTCTCCCTCGCGTACGCGTCTTTGGGCCTGTTCGCCGGACTCACCGGCACCCTGTTCGGGTCGGTGAGCACGAACCCGTGGCTGTACTTCGCGATGGCCAATCTTCTCCTGATCGCGGCATTGGCCATGCTCGACGTCATCCCGGTACGCGTGCCAGCCTGGCTGCTGACGCGGGCGGCCACCGCAGGCGAAGGAGGAAGTCTTTACGGGGTGTTCGTCATGGGTGCCGCGTCCGGACTTGTCGCCGCCCCGTGCTCGGCGCCCGTAATGGCGGCGGTGCTGACCTGGGTAACGGCCACCAAGAGCGGAGTGCTCGGATTCATCTACCTGTTCGTGTTCTCACTCGGAATGTGCACGCTGCTGGTGCTGGTCGGACTTTTCAGTGGCACCCTCGCCCGCCTTCCAAGAGCAGGGCAGTGGATGGTATGGATCAAGCGGCTGTTCGCATTGATCATGTTGGCCGGTGCGGAGTATTACCTTGTGCAGATGGGACTCCTCCTCATCTGAGCGACTCCCAACATCGAAACCACAATCCGAACCTGATGATCAATCGAAGGCTGTTCTCGTTGTCGAGGCTTCTGCTCACGCTACTGCTCTCTGCGGCATCATTGGCGTCCAAGCCCGTGTTGGCGCAGGATCTCGGCATCGAGGTCGGCGCGCAGGCGCCGGTAGTCACCGTTCAGTCTCTCGCCGGCAAGCCGATCAATCTCGGAACCTACATCGGCAAGACGCCGATGCTGATCGAGTTCTGGGCGACGTGGTGCCCAAACTGCAAGGAACTGATGCCGGCGCTCCTCGACGCCGAGAAGAAGTTCGGGACGAAGGTAAAGTTCGTGGCGCTCGCGGTGGCGATCAACCAATCGCCCGAGAGAGTGCGGAGGTGGCTGGTCGCGAATCCGATGCCGCATGACACTTTCTATGATCTTGATGGCAAAGCCGCGGGCGCGTTCGATGCTCCCGCCACTTCGTACGTCGTCGTGATCGACAAATCCGGTCGCGTCGTCTACACGGGGCTGGGCGGAAAGCAGGATCTCGAAACAGCGCTGAAAAAGGCGCTGTAGAAAAAGAGCCGCGGATAAGTCCGCGGCTCTTTTTTTATTTGGTCGAATCCGGCTTGGGTGGAGGAGCCAGGCTGTCCACCACCGCGGCGAGATCGGTGTACGCTGACGGAGTGAGAACCTTGAACGGCTTGGTCACGTAGGCGATACGCCCGTCGGGGCGCACAACAAACAGAGACCGGTTGTCCACCTTGTTCTTGGCATCGTAGGCGCCGTAGAGCTGGCCGACCTTGCTGCCCGGGTCGCTGGCGAAGAGAACGGGGAAGTCCTCGTCGCGCGCCCAGGACGCGAGCGCGGTGTCGGGATCGACGCTGATACCGACGACGACGACGTTTCGTCCGTTGTTGAAGAGCGTGGCGTACTGATCACGGTACGCCTCCATTTGGATGGTTCAGCCCTTTGTTCGCGCCTGATAGAAGAAGGCGAGGACGACAGTGCGCCCGCGATAGTCCGAGAGTCTGACAGGCATCTTGAGGAGCCCGTACCTGTCCGCGCCATAGAGGGTGAAGTCAGGCGCGACGTCGTTGACCGCGGGACCGGCGGGGACGGCCGCGGCAGCAGGCGCAGGCTGCTGCGCGCGCGCAGCGTGGCCGGCAATCACAAGCGACGCCGCTGCAGCAATTGTCAGTTTCGCGAATCCTGCTCGAACGAGCATGCTCAAATCCCCCGTGCGATATTTCGTAGAACTTCAAACCAGACTGAACGGGATGCGAGTCGTCAGCAGCACAGTTGCCAGTTGACCGTTGACGACGCCAAGACGTCACGGAGTCTACATCCCGAACCACTCCATCGCTAGCCATTTTGATGTTGCAATGCATCTCATTCGCCGAGCTCGACTGCCGCATCGTACGAAACCGGCGTTCGCTCGCAAACGTCCGGCTGCTGTTCCGGCTGGCAGTACTAGCATCGCTCCTTCCTCGAACTGTCAGCGCGCAGGGCGGTCACCATTCTTCCGACGTCTTCGAGATGGGCGCGCAAGCAGTCGGAGTCGTGACCCGCGAATCGCCTGCGATTAACGGTCGTGATCTCACCGAGGGCTATCTGACCCAACCGATGATCATGGGGGAGCTCGATCCATGGGGTGGTTTGCTCTCGCTGAAGGGGACGCTCGATTTCGAGGGAGCCACAATCAAGCGCGGGGAGCTCAACGCCGGCATCTATGGCGAGGGCTACATCGATCGCCGTCATCCCCACACTTATCTGCACGAGCTGGTGCTCACATCGGAACGAAGATTTGGCGGGGACGGCGCGAGTGGCGTGTCCATTACGGTGGGCAAGGGCTTCGCGCCCTTTGGCACAGATGACCCGATGGCGCGGCCGTTCGAGAAGTATCCGATCAATCACCACCTCTCTCAAATTCTCGAGCGCGCTGTCGCGATCGGCGCACTGCGCGCCGGCAGCTGGATTCTCGAGGGAGGAGCGTTCAATGGAGATGAGCCAACGAGTCCTGGAGACACGCCCAACCGGAACCGATACTGGGATTCGTGGTCCGGACGGGTCACGTTCGTTCCCTGGCCCCAGGGAGAACTCCAGACAAGTTACGCGCGAGTGAAATCGCCCGAGAATCCGGACGGGGGCGGCGCCGATCAGCGCAAGCAAAGCGCGTCGATCCGTCTTGAAGATGCGCAGCATTCCGGCTACGCCCTGTTCGAGTGGGCGCATACCGGGGACTACGTCGGATCTACGCGCAGCTTCACCTACACATCGCTTCTGGCGGAGACGTGGGCGCGCTACGATCGCCTGAGCGGGGCGCTCAGAATCGAGCACACCGAGCGGCCGGATGAGCAGCGTCTCGTCGACGCCTTCAGAACCCAGGTTCCTGCTACTGATCTCAGCATCGCGGGCCGTTCGCGCTGGACGATCATCACCGCGCGCGCCGCCGCCTCCCTCGTGAATGTCGGAGCTTTTTCCTTCGAGCCGTTTGCCGAATTAGCGCGAGCTCAAGTCAGTCCTACTCTGCGGCCGTCGGGATTCGATCCGCGTCAGTTCTATGGATCCGATCGCCTATGGAGCGTATCGGTCGGTGCCAAGCTGGCGTTCGGGATGTCTCACATGCGAATGGGGCGGTACGGTGCCGCGGTTGCAAGGAAGCCGGCGGGCGGAATGAGCGGGATGAAGATGGAGGACATGTAGAATGCGCTTTGCCGCTCTCGCGTGCGCGATCTTCACGCTGGCGTGTGGATCCGATAGGACGGTGACGCAACCAACCGGCTCCCATACTCTCACTGTATTTGGAGAGGGCCTGGTTGCGGACCGGTATACCGGAGAGATCTGGGTGCGGGGGAGCGTCGCCTACACGACCACTTGGGGAAATCGCAGCGCGCCGGGAAACGCGGTTTTTATCTGGGATGTGTCCGGCGAGGTGCCGGCGCTCGTCGACTCCCTGATCGTGCCCAACGCGGCCACGCTCGGCGACGTTCAGGCGAGCGACGACGGACAACTGCTCGTCGTCGCGACCGAGTTCTCGCCAGGCTCGATCATGATTTACAGCCTCGCCAATCCGGTCAAGCCTCAGCTCATCTCACGTTACAGCACGGCACTCACGGACCCCGGAGTGCATACGGCGGAGGTGCAGCGAGTAAACGGCAAACTCTACGCGTTTCTGTGCATCGATCCGCGCGCCGGGTCGCCCGCCCGTCTTGTGATCGTCGATCTGTCGGATCCGGCCGCGCCCACTCAAGTCTTCACCGCTGCGATGGGAGCTCCATTCGTGCATGATGTCTTCGTACGCGATGGAATTCTCATCACGGCGCTCTGGAATCAGGGAATCACGATCTGGGACATTGGCGGCGCGGGGAACGGCACCGTCGCGAATCCGATCGCGCTGGGCAACGTCGTCACTGACGGAGGCCAGGCCCACAACGTCTGGTGGTTTCACAACGGCGTGACCGGAGAGAAGCGGTACGCTTTCGTCGGCCAGGAGGGACCCGGCGCCATCGGCGTCAGCTCGAGCGGCGACATCCACGTCGTCGATATCAGCAACTTCGCGGCTCCGCGCGAGGTCGCGTTCTTCCACGTCGATGGCGCGGGCACGCACAATTTTTCGGTCGACGAGAGCCTCGGCATTCTCTACGCCGCGTACTACAATGCGGGCGTGAGGGCGATCGACGTTAACGGCGACCTGTCGAGCTGTGACGCCGTTGATAAGAGTCCCGACGGGAGATGCGACCTCGCCAAAATGGGTCGAGAGCTGGCTCATGGTCCCGGCGGGCCGGGGCCGGTCTACATCTGGGGGGTGCAGGTGGTCGGATTGCGTGTTTACGCATCGGACATGCTCAACGGTATCTGGAAGTTGGCTCCCGCATCCTTCCCGCCGGACTGAAACCGGGTCCCGTTCAAACCGTAAGGGGGGCAGGGGTTGTCTAACCCGGTCACACGCGCACGGAGTTCTCAAGTGAAGCGACAGTTTCGCGGTGCAGCCTTCGCGGCCGCACCTTTTCTAATCGGCTCGACAGCGTTCGCACAAGAGTACAGCCCATATACGTCGCCGAGGAATGCCGTAGTCGACGCAGCCGGTGCCAGGTCCGTCGAAGTTGAGGCGGCCGCGGGAACGCTCCGCGTTGAAGGCAAGGCCGGCCTGCGGCAGGTGCAGGTGACGGGCACCGCGCGGTCCTCTTCGCAGCAATTCCTCGCCAGGATCAAGCTCATCGCCGAGCGGCGAGGGGATGTCGTGTTCATCAAGGCAGACATTCCCGACAGCGAGCGGGAGCACAACTACGACAACTTCTCCGCCGCGCTCGATCTCGTGATCGAGGTTCCGCAGGGCATCAACGCCGATGTCTCTGACGGCAGCGGCGAGACGAAGATCACGAACGTCGGCTCGCTGGAAGCGTCCGATGGCTCGGGGTCGTTTTCGGTGATCGGTGCCACGGGATCGGTTCGCATAACTGACGGCTCGGGCGATCTCACGATCGAGAACGTCGGCGGCGATGTGACGGTGAACGACGGCTCGGGCGACATCAACGTCCGCAACGTCACCGGATCGTTCACTGTCGAGAGCGATGGATCCGGCGGCATCTACGCCACCGACGTGCGTGGCTCGGTGATCGTGCAGAACGATGGATCGGGAAGCATCGAAGTGAACAAGGTGGGCAAGGACTTCAGGGTCGAGTCGAAGGGCGGCGGCAGCATCGACTACGCCGACGTGTCTGGCCGCGTTGATATTCCGGAGCGCCGCCGCGACCGGCATCGCGGAGGCGACGAGCGGTAGTCTTTCGTTGATGGGCGGTTGAGCGACTGCGTGCACGTTTATTGCCGCACATCGCCCCAAACTGCGCGGGGAAACGGATTACGCGATTAAGCGTCTCCTCACGAATTTCTTTCCCGCCTTCAACGGAGAACTAAATGCGCTTTCTGGCAATCAGCTTCTGTGCTCTTGCTTTACTGCCCGCTGCATCGGGTGCCCAGCAGTCCGCTCAAAACTCGGTAAAAGGCCCGACGGTGCAGGCGGCGTCGGTCGGTTTTCGCGCGAGCGACGTGAAGGTTGACGCATCGACCAAGGTTACCGCGGCCCCGATTCGTCCCCATCAGGGACAGGATGTGGCGCTCATGGTGGTAGGCGTCGGCGCGATGATCGTGGGTGCGCTCGTTCAACACACTGCCGGAACAATCATCATGATCGGCGGCGCCGGCATGGCGCTGTACGGGCTCTACAACTACCTCGAGTAGGGCGATCGAGGCGGCGGCTCCGCGGCTAAGCTTCGCCTTCGATGTGCAGTGTTCCTGAGCTGACGAGCACCGAGGAGCCGCCAACTCTTATCGCCGCAAGTTGTCCCCGCTTCAGGTCGACCTCCAGCTCGAGCCTGCTCGGGCGCCCCATCTCTACTCCCTGATCGACACTCCAGCGGAGCGTTCCGTCGCGCGTCTCCGCTCGCAGTGCCAGGAAGCCGGCTAGCGCCGCGCAGGCGCTGCCCGTCGCCGGATCTTCACCAATGCCAAGTCCGGGCGAGAACATTCGCGCGCGGATGTGGCCGCCCTCGAAGATGTTGCTCCAGTCGTCCGCGCTGAACACGAACATCTCGGGCGCCCAGTAGTCGCGCAGCCCTTGTTCCCATTTCGCGATGTCCACCTTTACCCAGGAGAGCATCTCGGGCTTCTGGATTGGGATAAAGAGAAACGGAACGCCGCACGACACCGCCTCCGGCTCGATCATGTCGTCCGCCACGATATGGCTCGGCTCGAGCGAGAGGATCTCGCACAGCGTCTCCGGCGGAGGCGGCGGATCGTTGATTTCGGGGAGTTTCGCGGACGTAAGCTGCGCGAATACGGGCTTTCCATCCGTGGCCCGAATGAGGACAGATACAGGTCCCACACCCTCTTCGAGAACGATTCGCGTTTCGTCGCCGTTGAGGGAGATCTCGCCGATCGACGCAAGGACGAAAGCGCAGCCCACCGTCGGATGTCCCGCGAATGGCAACTCCTTTCCAGGGGTGAAGATGCGCACGCGGCGGGTATTGGCGCTCTGCTGTGGGGGAAAAACGAAGACTGTTTCCGAGTAGTTGAACTCGCGAGCGATGGCCTGCATCTGCGTTTCCGAGAGGCCGCGCGCGTCCGGAATCACGGCGAGCGGGTTTCCACCGTGAAGGTGATCAGTGAAGACGTCGGTGGTGTGAAAGGCATAAGCCATACGCCCAAAAATGTGCGAAGACCCGGGCCTTCCGGCTACCAGCGGCTGAGCCGGCAGGGCCCGGGCGCATTTTCATTGACGGCAGGGCTTTAGTGGGTTAGGTTTAAACCCTGAAGCGCAACGATTGCGCATCGGAGCCAGCGAACTGTAGAGGGACCTGGGATTTTACCGGG
>DASWBC010000501.1:0-2464 GCA_036390815.1 Gemmatimonadaceae bacterium | reverse complement strand
GCATCGGAGCCCTGCTCGAGGCCGTAGTAGAGGTGAAGGATCTTCCTCTCGCGCGGGGTGAGGTATTTCCGGAAAACGCGGTCAATGAACTCGCGCATCAGGTGGAAGTCCGTCACGTCCTCGATTTCGGCGCCATCGACTCCGGCGAAACGTTCGCCGAGGGTACACGCCTCGCGATCAGAGCGATCGATCGGGGCGTCGAGCGAGATCTCCGTGGCCGACATCTGCTTGGCCGAACGAACCGCGTCGGGGGTCTCTTCGAGAAGCCGTCCGATCTCGTTGTCGGTGGGATCGCGCTTGAGAACCTGCGAAAGAACGGTCTGCGCCCGGGCCAGCTTGATCAACTGCGAATTCTGATTGAGCGGGATTCGAACGCTTCGGGTCTGCTCGGCCAGCGCTTTCAGTACTGCCTGGCGAACCCACCACACGGCGTAGGAGATAAACTTGACACCCTGATCGGGGTCGAACTTTCTCACGGCCTTGAGCAGGCCTTCGTTGCCAATGGCGACGAGCTCACCAAGGTCGAGACCGTGCCCCTGGTATTTCTTTACGTATGAGATTACGAAGCGAAGGTTGGCGGTGACCAAACGCTCTGCTGCTTTCTCGTCGCCGGCTTGTGCACGGCGCGCGAGGCGACGCTCTTCTTCGGCGTCAGTGATCAGTGGAAGCTTTTGAATGTCCTGGAGGTACTGGTCGAACGCGGTAGAGGGGGAGGAACGGAAGAAGCCTTTGGATCTACTCTCGCCCGTTGTCTGCATAAGCCCCTTGGCAGAGACATTACCGACCGGCGTTGCCTGGGTGGCGCGCCCGGTTCTGTTGGACGCGCACGTTAACTAGACGCGCACTCTACCGTCAACAGCCACATTTCATGCCACGTTCAAGCCTGCGGATCTTTGGGCTTCGTTCGGGTTGTGGCGCTAACAATCCCGATTCCGATGAGGATGATGGCCCCCACAGTGACCCAAGTGGGTGAGACGCCAAGAAGGATGGCGGCGATGGCGAGACCAATGATCAGGACGATGAATCCAATCAGGTAGGTGCTGAACGAGGACATTATGTGATCCCGGTTAGGATTTTCGTGGCGCAATCGAGCAAATGTAGGGCCAGTTGCGACCTGAAAAGCTCTGGTCAGCGCTTAGCCAGTCCGTCCCACCGAGTGGGCATGAGCGAATCGTTCGGCACTTGCTCGACTTCACGCGCGACGAGTACCGCGCTGCCCCAGTGACGTCCGAAGCGCGCTGCTTCCTTGCAGTCGGGGTTCCAGATGTCGAGCGTCGCGCCAAGCACGTTGCCGCCAGTGTCGTCCACGAGGTAGCGACCCAGGTATTCCTGGCCGAGGAAGACTTCGACGTAGCGTGCCAGCGGGAAGATTCTGGGATCGGCCGCAACGATTCCATGCCGAGTCTGGCGTCCGCGGCGCGTTTCACCCTGTACGCAGTACTGGGTGAGTGACACCGGGACGGTGATTCCATTCTGGGCGCGAGCGAACTTCGATGGAATGAGCGGAATAATGCCCTTCTTCATCTTGATCGCTTCATGAACCGTCGCTCGGACGATCCTCGTGGCGGACGGAAATACGTCCATGCCATCGGCAATAGGTCTCGTCACAGTGGTCGTCGCTTTTGCGACTCTCGCGGCTGTAGAGGGTAGCGCCCTTGCCATGTCCGACACCGTTTGCGCCAGCGGACCGCCGAGCATTCCCGCGGTCTCGCGAATCCTTTCGATGTCAGGGTTGGCCTCCGGCTCGAGCTGCGGTCCCTTGCGAGGGGGAATCTCGATTCCGGCCGTAATTGGGGCCAGCGAAGGAAGCGCGATCGCTCCGGTTCCGATGAGAGCGACGGCGAGGGTTACCGCGACGATTGTGCGCACGACCTCCCTCCGCCGACGGTGGGGCGTGGCGTCGTTAGCGGCCACTGGTGGGAGGCTGCTCCGAGAGATTCTGACAATTTTCATGCAAGCACCTCCCGCAGTTGATCGTCACTGACTGGAACCGTCCATCCCGTGTCTGCCCCGGCCATCGCTCCAATGCGAAGGGGAAGGGCGAACCTCGTCTTGCCCGACGCTCCCTTCTTGTCCGACTTCATCGCCTCGATGACCGCGTCCGGTTCGAAGCCGGGTGGGAGGTCGGTCGGGAGCCCCGCGGACTGCAGCGCTTTTGTGATCGTGGCTGCGGTTCCGGTCCTGGCTACGCCGATCTGTTCGGCGAGCTTGCTCTCCAGTGCCATCCCGATCGCGACCGCCTCACCATGCAGCAATGAGTAGCCGCTAACCAGCTCGACGGCGTGGCCAATCGTGTGGCCGAAATTCAGAGTTTTTCGAAGGCCTACCTCCCGTTCATCACGTGAGACAATATCGGCCTTGATCTCTACGCTACGGACGATGAGTGAGAGCATGCTGTCACTCGTCGATCCGTTCGCCGACAGCATCTCTCGAGCACCGCTGGCGACCTCACCAAGATATGCTT
>DASWBC010000500.1:0-2334 GCA_036390815.1 Gemmatimonadaceae bacterium | reverse complement strand
GCGAGCGCATCGACGCGCTTCTCGATTTCCCGTACGGTGGACACGGTCACGCCGTGAGGGCGCCGGCAGATACCAGAGCGGCGCGCACCGTCGACTCGAATTTCTCAGCAAGGGGGACGAGTGGCAGGCGAAGAACGTTTGCGATGCGGCCCATCATCGCGAGCGCGGACTTCGCTGGAATCGGATTGGGCTCGACAAAAGCGGCGGCCGTCCACTCTGCAAGCTGGTGATGAATCGCGCGCGCCGCCGCAAAATCTCCAGCTGCGCAGAGCTCCGTCAGCTTGGCGACCAGCTGCGGCGTCGCGTTGGATGTGACTGACACCACTCCGTCTCCGCCGTCTGCCATGACCGCGAGCGTGAGCGGATCATCTCCGGAAAGGACCGAGAATCGCGCCGGGCGATGCCGAATGATCTCACCGATCTGCGCCAGATTTCCGGACGCCTCTTTCACCGCGACGATGTTCTCGTGCTCGGCCAGCTCGAGCGTCGTGGCGGCTTCGATGTTGCTGGCGGTTCGCCCCGGCACGTTGTACACGACAATCGGAATTCGTACCGCGTCCGCAATCGCGCGAAAATGCGCGACGATTCCACGCTGCGGCGGTTTGTTATACATCGGCGAAGCGTGGAGCAGATGCGTCGCGCCTGCTGATTCCATCTCGAGCGACAGCGCGATTGCTTTCTTCGTGTCGTTCGATGCGGCTCCGGCAACGACCGGAACGCGCTTCGCCGTTTGCTCGACCGTTATCTCGACCACGCGTCGGTGCTCGGCCGTCGTCATGGTCGCGGCTTCGCCCGTCGACCCGCACGGGACGAGGAAGTGCACGCCACTCGTGATCTGCCAGTCGACAAAGGCGCGCAGCGAGCGCTCGTCGATCTCGCCGGATTTGGTGAAGGGCGTGACGAGCGCTGTTCCACACCCCGAGAGACGCGGCGCTTTCATTTGTTAAATGTATGCGGCTCTCGCCGCGGAGAGCGAATCCGGTCCCTAGCTGCCGCTCTGTTTGACGAAGACGACGTTGGGCGCGCCCACTCCCTTCAGGAACAGCTCGCTCGTCCATCCGACTTCCGCGACCAGAGAATCGGCCTTGATCTGAAGCTTATGGACGTCCTTCGACGGGCCAAGCGGGGGCCGAACTTCGCGCAGCAGAATCTGGTCGCCGTCGACCGCGTACGCGCCGATGGAGGTCTCCCTCGGGTCCTTTTGCCCGTCGATGTTCTTGTCGAGCGTGAGCGTGTAATGCCGGTCCGGGGTGAGGTCGAGCTTCACGTAGAATTCCCACGGCTTTTTGAAGGTCGATCCCTTGGCGGCGTAGGCGTAAGTCCCGGGCAGACTCGCCGGAACCGGATCCGAGTCACCATTGCCGCCACATCCCGCCGCAAACAGGACTCCAGCAAAGACTGCGAAATAGGAGCGACGCCGTGCCATGACACTCACTACGAAGGCGCCCTTCCGAGGTTTCAGCCCGTCTCCGGACTAGCCCGACTTCCGCCCTGGCAGCTCGAGCACGTCGCGCATCGTAAAGACGCCGTGCCTCCCGATGAGCCAGTCGGCGGCTTTCAGCGCACCCTCGGCAAAGACACGCCGATCGCGCGCCAGGTGCGTGAGAGACAGCTGCTCGAACGCCGCGTCGAAAATCAGCTCGTGAGTTCCAGGGACCGACCCCGTTCTCACGCTCGTCATGGGAATGGGCCGCTCCAGCGCGTCGCTCGCGGCCTTCCCAATGGCGATCGCCGTGCCGGAAGGAGCATCCTTTTTCATGGCGTGGTGGGTTTCGACGATGTGCCCATCGAAATCCTCGAGGGTCCTCATCAAGGTGCCGGCACAACGGGCGAGCTCGATCAGGACGTTGACTCCGAGCGAGAAGTTGGGGGACCAGAGAAACGACGTCCCCGTCTCCGTCGCGACGCGGGTCACGTCCGGCAGCGCGTCGTACCAGCCGGTAGTACCGACAACGACCGGCACGCCCGCGCGGAGACAGGCCATGACGTTTGCAACCGCCGCGTCGGGCTGCGTGAATTCCACCGCGACCCCCGGCTCGCCAAGCGAGCGCGCGTTGATTCCTTTTCCGCCCGCGCTTTCTCGTTCGCCGATGACGGCCGTGACCTTCCACCCCTTGGCGACGGCCAGCTGCCTGACGGCCTGTCCCATTTTTCCGTCGCCTATGACCGCAACGTCGTGAGCGCTCATTTTGCCCCCCGCGCGAAGAACGCGTCGTGCAGACGCTCCATCACTGGATTCAGCTGATCTCCATCCACGATCATCGTGAGATTGATTCCCGTCGCGCTGAGGGACATCATGTGCACCTTGATTCCGTCGAGCGCGCCGATCGCGCG
>DASWBC010000499.1:0-3123 GCA_036390815.1 Gemmatimonadaceae bacterium | reverse complement strand
TGACAATACGTTCGCCCGCGTGAGATACCGTGGGTTCAGATACGCATACCCCGTCGCTGCAATGACGAGAAGCAGCGCCGGCCGCAGCGGCGCCAGCTGAGGATAGTGCTGATGCACGCGGCTCACCGTGACAATCGTCAGAGCGAAGAGCAGGAGCCGGAGAGGATCGCGCACTATCTCCAACCGGCCCGCAGCGCCCGCGAAAGATCCTGCGGCTGCACCGGCCACCCGAGTCGATCGCCTCGAGCCTGGACCCGGTGTCAGAAGGGTTGAGGTGTTCATCGATCCGCGCACGCGGCGATCCTAGATGGTGTTTGGAGAAAGGACGGCGGCACTGTCCCCGAGTAGCACCGAGGCCTCGCTGGCGGGGAGTGGGCTGACGAACAGCGCGCTCTCGAGGAACTGGTGATGCCACAGCTGAGTGGACAATACGCCAATGATCGCCTGATTCTCTCCGAGCACAGTGCTCAGGCCCGCGCGGCAACGCCGAATCAGTCCGCCAACGGCCGCCGGGGAGAAGATTCCCACCCGCTGGAGCGCTGCTGTTGTGAGGTGATCGCCGATCCACGACGGTGAAGTCGCTGAGAAAAAGCCTTGCGCGTCCGGAGCGCGGGGCGAGCGTTTCTCCCTCGGCTCGATCTGACCCGGAAGAATGCGCGCTGCCCAGCGCCGCAGTAGTTCCTTCCCGTGCAGTCCCCGTAGCCGCGATCCTGTCGGGAGCGCTGCCGCGAACTCGAAGAGCCGGTGATCAAGGAATGGGTAGCGCCCTTCTACCCCGTGCGCCATCGTCATGCGATCTCCATTCGAGCTGAGGAGATAGGGTGAGAGGCGCGTCGTCATCTCGAGATACGCGGCCTGGTTGAGCGGCGACCAGCCGAAGAATCGAGTCGGAAGTGAGGCCCGCAGCTCTGAAACGACGTCGAGCCCGCCCAGGCCACTCTTGAACTCCGGCGTATAGAAATCGTCGATTCGGGAGCTGGAGAAACGCGGCAGATGAGAAAAGAGCGGATCGCCCGGCGCCGCAGCCTCGAGCAGGGAGCCGCAGAATGACTCGAGGTTCCGCGCCTCCTGCGAAAGATCAGGATAAATCCTCTCGAACAACCGCCGACGGCCGCGAGACTGGGGACGACGCATGCAGAAGCGGCGCACCGAATCTTCCTTGAACACGTCGTTGCCGAGGAAAATCTCGTCGGCCCCTTCGCCACCAACCACAACTTTCACTCCTGATTCCTTCGTCAGCTTGGCGAGGTGGAACATCAGCGCGGGCGTTGTTCGAAGCAGTGGAGTTTCTGTGTGCCAGAGAACATCCGGAAAGCTCTCGGCAATCGTGTCCATCTCGATTGCTGACGCAGTGTGTGTGCTTCCCACCACTCGCGCGATTTCTCGTTGGTGAAGCCTCTCGTCAAACCCCGGGCTGGCGTATGTGATCGAGAAGCTCTGAAGCGGCCGGCCCGACGCGCTCTGTGCAAGGGATGCAGTAATGGAGGAATCGAGACCCCCACTCAAGTACGCGCCGACAGGCACCTCGGAGCGTACTCGCATTCCGACGCTGCGAAGCATGATTTCGTCGAGCTGCTCGATTGCATCAAGCGGCTCCTCCGATGCCTCGGGGTAGTCGAGCTCGTAGTAGTGACGAAGCCAAAGGGCTCCATCCTTCCAAATGCCGTACGTCCCTGGCTCGAGCGAGGCGATGCCGCTGAATGGAGTGCGCGGTGGACGCGCCGCGCCGAATCTTAGAACTTCGTCGAGACCACGTTGGTCCAGCGCCGGGTCCACTTCACCCGTCGCCAGGATCGCCTTGATCTCCGAGGCGAAATAGAGGTCCCCGTTGCGCTGGGCGTAAAACAATGGATGCACGCCAATACGATCGCGCGCCACGAACACTGTCTCGCGGTTGCGATCGTAGACGGCGAATGCGAACTGTCCATCGAGTCGTTGGAGGAGATCGGCGCCCCATTCCTCATAGCCGTGCACGAGAACCTCCGCCTGGCATTGGGTGCGGAAAACGTGGCCTCGGGCTTCGAGCTCACGACGGAGCTCGGGATGGTTGAAAACATCGCACGTGGATACGAGGACGATCTGACCGTCTTCGTTTGTCAGGGGCTGCCCAGGTCCTTCCAGGTCGGCGACACTCAGCCTGACATGCGCGAGGCCGATCTTTCGTCCGGCGTAGAACCCGTAGCCATCAGGTCCCCTGTGCCGGATCGCCGCAGCCATCCGACCCAATGTCTGGACGGCTACACCGATCGGTGCTTGCCTCGCAATACCAGCAATGCCGCACATTTAGATCTTCTCGGGCAAAGCGGTAACCCGCGGGCGTTCAGCTTGTGGTTTGCCGGTCATCGGACGAGCGGGTGGAAGGTATGGATTGGAGTCCTTGCGGAGCCGTCCTGGACGGACCAGCGATGCCACGAAGTGCAAGCTTGGCACCCACTATTTTGACCGACTGACGGGTTTGCTAGAGGGTGCCTAAACTCTGTACTGGCAATGACATGCACGGTCTGACCCTGCTGCGATTCGTCCTTTCGACACGGCTAAGTGTGGTACGTCCGCAACAGCGATGTTGGGTGACAGGCGGCGCCGCATCAATTCTCATTTCGAACGGACGCACGCCGCTCGGGGCGCGTCATTTTGTGCGCTGGAGGGCTGTCACCAGCGCAGCCGCACATCGGTCCAAACGCTTGAACGACGACTCGAACACATCGCCCGACTGATTCCAGGGGTCAATGATGCCGCGAGTCGCGTCGAAGCTCGGATCCAAATCGCCCGCAATGACGATTCGTAGTGGATTGACCCGGAACATACTCGCCATTAGGCGCGCCTGATCCAAATCCATCACAATCACAAGTTCGGCGTCGCTCACCAGCGATTGAGTAAGCGGCCGCGAGCGAAACCGCGATAGGTCGAGGCCGCGCTTCTCGCTGAGCGTAACCGAGGCTTGGGGGACAGGGCGATCGCTACCGTGGAATCCGGCCGACGTCACTGAGAGATCCGGAAGCGCGCGCTGAAGCACTGCTTGCAGATACGGACTCCGGCAGACGTTGCCGTAACATGCGACGAGTATAGTCCGCGGGCGTTGGGCGCGCCCCAAGCGCCGCAGCACAGCGAGGTGCCGGCGACGAT
>DASWBC010000498.1:0-1982 GCA_036390815.1 Gemmatimonadaceae bacterium | reverse complement strand
GGGAACAGTGAATTCAGGATCGATGGGCCGAAGAGAAAGGCCCACCGCATCGTCGCCTGATTCCAGGTGAGTGCGGCGCCGTCGGCGGCGTTCACGGTCATGAGGCCGAGGATCCGTTGTCCCGGCGAAGCGCGCCACGCTGTCCAGGTGTAGCCGAAGTACAAGAACCCGAGGACCGCGTAGATGATCGCCCGCGTGAGGCCACCCACGATGGTGGTGTCGCCAATGATGATGCCGATCACCGCGGAGCAGAGCCCGAGGATGATGGCGTCAATGATGAACGCGATGACACGCGTCGCGACTGCAGCTGGCGCGAGCGCGGAAGATGTCGCTTGGACCGTCACAAAGCCCTCCCTTCCTCGGCGGTTCACCGCCGGGTGCACGTCGGCGGGGAGCATAAGCGGTCGCGTCCTAGCGTCGCGGTCTGGGCTCGCTCCAGGCGACGTCCGACGGCACCTCCGCGCGGAGAAGAGGCTCCAGCGCCATCACGTACGCGGCGATGCGGCCGCCGATCAGCTCTAGGAACGAGCCGTCGAGGGTCGCGAGTGCGATGGGCTCCCACACCCTGGCCCAGCCCTTGTCCCACGCTTCGACACGCACATCGGCGCCGAGGGCGCGGTGGATGGCGCGCTCGCGCGCGCGGAACGCGGCGAGGAGACGAGCGTTCGTGAGTGCATCGGCTTCGAAGTGGAGCCCGATCTCGATCACGCCGAGGCGATCGCGGATCCAAGCCTCGTAGTGCAGCTGCTTGTTCCCTGACCAGAGCTGCGCCATGTACGAGTAGGAGATCGAATGGATCGGCGGAAAGTCCGCCGGGACCCGCGTCTGAACTCTGTCGACGACCCCGCGGAGGAACGTCCGCGAATCGAGGCGGGGGAGTGCGGATGCTGGTGAGGGTGGGCGCCTCGACGCCAGCGAGCGCGACGAAGTCGAGGACGCGGTCGCGTGTCGGGTGCTCAACCATGCCAGCCTAGCCCTGCCGTGCTCACGAACGCCGAGATTAGGCGGCGGTCGCCTCATCGATCGCGGCGGTGGTCTGACGCTCGAGAGGCCGCACCCCGGCGTGGACCTCGCGATGGCAGTTCGCGCACAGCATCACGCACTTGAGCAGCTCTTCCGCGATCGCGTCCCATGGCCGGCTCAAACCGTCGCGCGAAATCCCGAACGCCTTCTCGCTGGCGTCCCAGTGGTGGAATTCGAACAGCGAGTCGGGAACGACGTCTGAACATCCTCCGCACTTACCGCCCATCACCTCGATCGCCCGGGCTTTCTTGCCTCGGGCCGTGACAGTCCCGCGGTAGTGATGCCGCCGCCGGTGGCAGTTCGCGCACAGGAGGTCGCACTTTGCGGCCTCCGCGACAAGCCGTTCCCAGGATCCGCTGAAATTGCCGAGGCCGAACTCCTTCGTCGCCGAGTCTCGATGGTGGAATTCCAGCGCGGCAACGCTGAGGTGGTAGCCGCAGTCTTCGCACCGACCGCCTCGGATTTCGACAATGCGCCGCTTCCGTTCCACTCTCCGCCGCCGCTGACAGCGGTATGACGCTTCGCTCCTAAGCTTTCTTCGAGCTGCATCGGCCTCAGGCCCGCGCGTCATCGGTTGCTTCGACGTGTTGTGCTGGCCGAACGGGGAGCATGAGAGACAGAATTTCCGTCGATAGAGCGATCGCAGCTTTCCGTCGATCACCTGCTTCGACGGAAACTCGCCACCGCACTGTTGGCAGACCAACATGCGTGGCGGGCGGGGGTGGTAGAACCGCGGGCTGTGTCGAGGCTTGAACGGCAGACACTCGAGACACTGGCGGCGACCATGCAAATGCCGACGTTTCCCCTCGATGATCTGGTAATCGCTGAAGGTTGATCCGCACTTCTGACAGATAAGCGTCACGCTCGAACATTAGTTCTAGCCAATTTTCCGTGTCAATAGGACTCGGCCACGTAATTTCAGACTTGGGCCGCCACTTCTTTGTCAGCTGTCAGGCGAA
>DASWBC010000497.1:0-6388 GCA_036390815.1 Gemmatimonadaceae bacterium | reverse complement strand
GTCAAGAGCGCCGCCGACCGCGAGCTCATCGACGCGGTTCGCGCCGTTGCCCATGGTGACGTCTACATGCAGCCGTCCGCGGCCCGCGCCCTGGCGCAGCGAATCCAGCGGAAAGCGGAGCACGCCGACGAGCGCATCAAGTTCGAGAAGCTCACCGAACGCGAGCAGAACGTCCTCAAGTTGGTTGCCCGCGGGCACAGTGCGCCGGAAATCGGAGAAAAGCTGTTCATCAGCCCCAAGACCGTCGACACCTACAAGCAGCGGATCAACGAGAAACTTGGGCTCGCGCACCGCAGCGATTACGTCGACTTCGCTCTCAAAATCGGGTTGCTAGCGGACTAGCTGCCGTTCCTTCATCCCCGGTCGTCGAAGGTCGCGTTGCTCATTCTCGTTCTGAATTTCCGCTCGCCATCGGTGAAGTTTCACCTCATCGATACCGACGAGAAAGAGCCTTAAGGAAGAGCGCATGGATGCGAAGGGATCGCGGGTGGAGCTGGGGTCATCCCCACCGACGAAGAGCTGCTCATCGCACGCGATACGTGGCGCGTCGTAACCGGTGCCGACGTCCAGGGCTAGCCGCCTCACTCAGGAAGCTCATCGCCGCGCGACGCACTGCATCCGCGAGCCCAAGCAGATAGTCGGGACTCGCATCGACAGAGAACGGATTCATCACGGTCGCGCGCAGGACCGTCAGGCCCTCGGCAATGCTTTCCTGGTACGATTCCCCGTTCTTTCCCAGCGTTGAAAGGAGCGGTCCGATGGCTCCGTCATATGCTGGCGAAGTCAGCATCGTTCGAGAGATCATGTAGGGCGCGGACATCTCCACGTCCGGACTCAGCTCCCTGTAGATCATCTCATTCAGGGCATTGAGCTCGCTCAGGGTACCGAGAGATGGATGGTGCAGCAGGAAGCAGACGATATTGAGGTCCGGCTCGGGAAGGCGGACGACGCGAAATGGGCTGAAATCGGCGGAGCCAAAGAGGGCATAAAGATCCCGCGCGGCTCTCAGCGTCGACGCGATGATTCTTCCGTGTCCCGTACTGTTCAGGGGAATCGTCTTGTGACTGAGCCAGGTCGCGGCGGCCGATGCGCCGGGCTTCGATCCTTCGAATATGAAACGGCCAATGACGGGCGCGTCACCGTTTTCGCGGGAGGTCGTGAGCGCGAGATACGGCGGATCGGTTGCAACCAGCTCGCGACCACGCCTGTCCTTCAGGAGAAACGCACCGGCGGGGTATGGTACGTACCCAAGCTTGTGGGGATCGATGCTTACAGAATCAGCGCGCTCGAGAGCGCCGATGGAACGCGTCCATTGATCCGTGGGCCAGTGCGCTCCGCCGCATATCTTCCGAACGCCGGCGGCGGTGAGCCGCGAACCGTCGGGCCCGCGCGTCAGTGACGCCGCGTAGCCGCCGTAGCATGCATCGGAATGGATGTGGAACGTCACGCCCAGCTCTCGTTCAGCGCGCGCCCTGACGTCGACGATGCGCTGCAAATCATCAACTGCGCCCTGCTCGGTAGTGCCGCAGGTGCTTACGCAGGCCATGATTGGAATTCGCCGGGAAGTGAGTGACTCGATCTCGCGCCACAGCGCGTCGGGATCCATTCTGCAACCCGCCTCAACCGGCACGAACACCAGTTGATTGGAGCCCACACCCAATGCGGCAACGATCTTTGCCCATGAGTAGTGTGCCGTACCCGACGCGAGCACGACACCCGGCGGCAGTGGATCGCCGAACTCGCCCTCGAGCTGCCTGCTGTAATCCTGATAGCCAAGGGTCGCGAGCGAACGGGATTTGAGCGCGCTCTCCAGCGCCGGCCTTGGCGCCGCGAGCCAGAGGTTTTCCCACAGATCGAGCGAAGAGGCGGGCCGGATGTTGAGCAGCTGCCACAGATCGAGCTGGCTGAGCATCGCTGCCGCTCCGTCAGGCAAGGAAACCGAGACGTCGACACCCAACGATCTCGCCGCCAGCGAAGCCGCGACGGGGTGATAGAACACATTGCGCGCTATCCATAGCGCCTCGAAGTTCGCGATCGTCCCGCCGGAGGTGAGGTGACCCCAGCAGCGCATTGGATCGTAGCCGATCATCTCGGCCAGCAGGTGGGCGACCTCTTCCTCGAGCCGGGTCGTGACGGGCGCGACTTCGCCGGAGACATTGTTTGGGTTGTACAGCATCGCCGCGAAATAAGCAGCCTGCCCTGCGATCGTCTGCTCCGACAGCATGTGCCCGTTGTAGCGTCCGCTGAAGAACGGAACGCTGCCCTGAAGTTTCTCGAGCAACGATGCGAAGTGTCGCCTCAGCTCTGCGTTCTCCGCGGTAGCGGCGGGTGCCGGCGACTCACCGGACACAATGGGCGACGGGTCTTCCGGGTGATAGCTCCGCCGCCAGCGCAGATGCGTCTGGAGCGCGGAATCGAGCAGTTCCTTCAGGATCTGCTCGTTTTCACCCTTGGGGCCAAGGAACAACGAATGGAGTGGATTCGACACGACCGTCGGAGTTGAAGGGACTGCTGGACGCAGTTGACGGTCAAAGGTGCCGCGATTCGGTCACCCGAACGATAGGAGATACGCCGAAACAAGGTAGGGCATTCCCCTAACTTCAGTCCTCCAGTCTCTCAGTGCCTTAACCAGTACCCAGGCCCTCGCAGCGCGCGGCCAGGCAGCGCCGCGGTGACCTGGCCATTGTCCACCACCGGAACACCGTTTACGAGCACGTAGCTCACTCCCGTCGCGAGCTGCGATGGCATTTCATACGTCGACCGATCGATGATCGTGTTGGGGTCGAACACGGTGATGTCGGCGTACATTCCAGGCTTGAGCAGCCCGCGATCGTTGATCCCGACCCGCTGCGCCGCGAGCGAGGTCATCTTCCTCACCGCGAATTCGAGTGTGATCACCGAATCCTGACGCACGTAGCGGCCGAGTATGCGCGGGAACGTGCCGAAGCCGCGCGGATGCCCGCGGTCCCGCCACTTGCCGGTCGAGTCAGGGCTTACAGCGCCGGCATCCTGTCCCACCGACACCCACGGCTGCCTCATCACGTACCGGAGCGCGTCCTCGTTGAAGGAAAAGTAGATCGCGCTGGTGCGGCCGCGATCCCCGACGAGAATGTCGAACGCCGCATCGTACGGATCTTCGTTGCGCATCTTTCCGATGTCGGTGAGCAGTTTGCCCTCATAGATCTTGAGGGAGTCTGCTCCTACTTCGTTCACCATTGTGCGCGCCGCTGTACGGATGCCGGCGGCGCTGTCAGCGCCCAGCTCCGACTTGAGGCGCGCGCGCACCGCCGGGTCCCTGAGGCGCACTACCATCGAATCGTCGCCGCCTTCCTGCACCCAGGTGTTGAGCATCGCTGCGAGGCCGGTCCCACTTGCGATGTACGGATACTGGTCGGCAGTGATGTCGATCCCCGCGGCCCGCGCCGAGTCTATCAGCGCGACTGCTTGCGTCATCTGCTCGAGCGAGCGCGATTTGATGTGCCTGATCTCGGCCCACGTGCCCGCTTCCGCGGCGATTCGAATCGTCTCGCGAATGGCATCCAGCAGGCGCGTTCCTTCGCTGCGAATGTGGGCGGCGTACCCGCCCTTGTAGGGTGTCACGTATCTCGTGAGTGCGATCAGCTCCTCGGTCGAGAAGAAAGTGCTCGGCAGGTAGATCAGCCCGGTTCCAAGGCCGACAGCGCCGTCTCGCATCGCCGAGTCGATGAGTGCGCCCATCTGCTTCATCTCGGCGTCGGTGGGGTGGCGCGTTGCCTGGCCCATCACCGCTTCGCGGACGGAGCTTGTGCCAACGTAGGTGCCGAGATTGATCGCGGTACCGTTCTTCTCGAGATAGGTGAAGTACCCGCCGAGCGACCGCCACGGATACCTCGGGTTTGGCTGCTCACCGAGTGCGACATTCGGCCAGGCCGAGCTCACTTCGCCGGTTATCTCACTCGTGATTCCCTGGGTGATCTTGGATACAGCGTGCGGCCCCCGGAGGATCGCGAACTCGGAGTGGCCGAGCATGTCGATGAAACCCGGAGCGACGACCTGCCCATTCGCATCGATGACTCTGCGCGCGTTGAGTCCCGGAATCGAGGGCCCCACGTAGGCGATACGATTGCCAATCGTCGCCACGCTGCCGCGATACCACGGGTTGCCCGTCCCGTCGACGATTCGCGCGTTGGTGATGAGCACGTCGTAGCGTGTGGCGGCAGGGCCGCGAGGGACGGACGCGCAAGCGGTGGTTAGTGTGATCGCTAGAGCAGAGAGAACTCTGGTGATTCGCATTAGTTGTTAGAGTGTTGTTTTGTCCGCTGCTCGTGGCCCTGAGCCGGCCCGCCGACAGCCCCTGGCCGGTAGTCATCAGTTGCAGTTAAGAGCCCAGCTACGAAATCTTTTGGGTCTTCTTCCTCAGAAAATCCATGAGGATAAACTGGCCCAGAGTCATGGTATTGGTAAAGTACGCCTTACCCTTGCTGATCTCGGAGACGCGCTTCACAAAGTCCACCAGCGCCCGGTCGCGCGCGAGCATGAAAGTGTTGATGAGAATACCGGCGCGCCGGCAGTTCGCAACCTCCCGCAGCGTGGTGGCGATGACGGTGCTGTCGAGGCCCATGGAGTTCTTGTAGATCTGGCCGTTCGGCATCGTCATCGCGCTCGGCTTGCCGTCGGTGATCATCACGATCTGGCGCATGTCCTTCTTCTGCGCCATGAGGAGCCGGCGCGCGAGCTTGAGTCCTTCGGCCGTGTTGGTGTGGTAAGGGCCGACCTGCGCCTGCGGCAGCGCCGATAGCGGGATCTCCTCGGCCGAATCGTGGAACAGCACGACCTGGAGCGTGTCGCCGGGGAACTGGGTGCGAATGAGATGCGTAAGCGCCAGCGCGACTTTCTTGGCCGGGGTGAAGCGATCCTCGCCATAGAGAATCATCGAGTGCGATGTGTCGAGCATCAGCACCGTCGCGCACGACGACCGGTACTCTGCCTGCCGCACCATCAGGTCGGAGTAATCGAGATCCATCGGGACTTGGATCGAGCCGGTGCGGGTGAGCGAGTTCTTGAGCGTTTCGTTCACGTCGATGTTGAGCACGTCCCCGAACTCGTACTCCTTGCTGTAGCCATCCGCTTCGATGCCGGTGGCAAGGTGGGGCGTATCGTGAGAGCCGAAGCTCGATTTACCGAGCGAGCTCAGGATGTGGCGGAGGCTCTTGTAGCCGAGGAAGTCGATTCCCTTGTCGGTGAGATTGAACTGGACGCTCTTCGATGCGCCGTGGGCGATGCTCCCGCGCCCGGTTACGGGTTGATGACCGGCTGGCATTTGCGGCGGAGCCTGAAGATTGAGGTAACCTTCCGCCGCGAGCTTCTGGATCAGGCTGTCCAGCAGCTCACTCAGTTTTTCCTGGGATTCCTTCGTCCCGTCGCCACGCAGCGCCTCGAGCAGCTCGGGCGTGAACTGCCCGCTCTCGATCAACGCATCGAGAATTGCCTGACGCAGCGCTTCGACGGATCGATCGGGCTCCGAATCGAAATCGTCGAAATAGGGATTGAAGTTCTGCCCGCCGGCAAATCCCGATTGCAGCAGAAAATCTGCGAGCTTGTCCAGCAGCGCCTGGAGATCGACCGCATCAGCAGCTTCCGGGCTGAACTTCGAGTAGGTGTGGAAGCGCATGTCTTAACATACAACCCGGGCGTGGGGCGTGTATAATCCTCCGCAATGTCTCAGACTCCGGCGCGGCCGGCACGACGACCGATTAATCCGTTCAGGACGCTCCAGGTCCATCGGAATTTCCGAATGTTCTGGACGGGCCAGACCGTCTCGCTGATCGGGACCTGGATGCAGCAGGTCGGGCAGGGGTGGCTCGCGCTCGAGCTCACAAACAGCGCCTTCCTGGTGGGAGTGGTGGCCGCGGCGAGCAACTTTCCGGTGCTTCTTCTCTCGTTATACGGCGGAGTCATCGCCGATCGGCGCAGCAAGCTCCGCATCGTCATCATCTGTCAAGCGCTGTTGCTCATCGAGGCCGCCGCACTCTGGTGGTTCACTTGGTCGAACCGCATCGGCATCGGGTGGCTGCTGGCGCTGACGACGCTCGGCGGCGTGATCTCGGCGTTCGAGATTCCGGCGCGCCAGGCGATGACAGTGGAGCTGGTTTCTCGCGACGACCTGGTCGATGCGATTGCGCTCAACTCGGGCGGCTTCAACCTGGCGCGAATCGTCGGCCCCTCGATCGCTGCGATCGTGCTGGCGAAGTTCGGGTTGGCGTGGTGTTTCGGAATCAACGCAGTGAGCTATTTCGCGGTGCTCACCAGCCTTGCGCGAATCAGATTGCCGGCGTGGGCGCCGGTCCAGCACCTGATCTCGCCGTTCGGCGAGCTCCAGCGCGGGCTCAACTACATCCGCAGCACGCGT
>DASWBC010000496.1:0-2050 GCA_036390815.1 Gemmatimonadaceae bacterium | reverse complement strand
CAGTTCTGCCCATCGTCCGGTCCGTGCTCGATATCGGGCATAATCATCAACGGCACCAACACTGTTTTCCAGGTTTTTTTCGAGCTCCAGGACGCTGGCCAGTTCACGGGTCAGCTCATCGGCGCCAACAATTTGAAAGGGGCGATGTCGCGCACCAGTGCGACGAGCAGTGCAACCGACCCCATTCAGTTCACGAAGTCATAAGCGCTTTTCCCGCCGCACCTTATGAGCATTTCCTTACTACCGCGAAGGCGCACCTGCCTGTAGCATTATAGGTTCTGTTTACTGGCTCCCGCGGATGACGTGGGAGGATGCTCGTTGGTCGCGTAGCTCAGCTGGTTAGAGCGCTGCTTTCACACAGCAGAGGTCCAGGGTTCGAGTCCCTGCGCGACCATTCCAACCGCGTTCAATTCACTCAACAAAACAGAATGACATTCTCGAAGCTCGGCTCGCTTCTCGTTATCGCTGGCCTTTTCTCGATCACTGGCCTCGCGTCGGCGCAACAGCCCACCGCTGGACAGGCGCAGCAGATGCTTCAGAACAATCCGGCGCTTCTCCAGCAGCTTCGTCAGAGGATCATGACGAGCGGCTTGACGCCGGACCAGGTCAGAGCCCGCTTGAGAGCCGAAGGCTATCCGGAAAACCTTCTCGACGCCTATCTGCCCGGCGCGACCGGAACCACCGACACCACGGCAGTCTCCGGCGACGTCTTCTCCGCCCTCACCCAGCTCGGCATCGCGGACACAACCGAGGTAGATCTGCTCCGCTGCGGTGTCAATCCTGACTCACTCACGATTCCTGATACGCTGCGTTCCGGTCTCATCGACACTACCAAAACCCCATTTTTGATAGCGGATAGGAGGCGCTCCGCCCGCGAGCGGTGCCTGGCGCAGGAAGATTCCCTCAAGCGCGGCCTCAAGACCGAAAGGATGGCGATCGACAGTGGGTTCGTTATCTTCGGACTCGATTTCTTTCGCAACAGGTCGACGCAGTTCAATCCGAATCTTTCCG
Organism: Gemmatimonadaceae bacterium; assembly: GCA_036390815.1. Classification (GTDB taxonomy): domain Bacteria; phylum Gemmatimonadota; class Gemmatimonadetes; order Gemmatimonadales; family Gemmatimonadaceae; genus UBA4720. The sequence continues at coordinate 1,039 of DASWBC010000496.1, read as the reverse complement.
GACCAGTTGACGCCAACTATCGCATTGGTCCCGGCGATAGACTCGTTCTCGTGCTCACCGGAGATGTGGAGCAGTCATACTCCCTCGACGTCACGCGCGAGGGCTTTGTCATCGTTCCACAGGTCGGACAGATCTTCGTCAACCAGCTCACGATGGCGGAGCTGGAAAACGTGTTGTATTCCCGGCTTGGCCGGGTGTATTCCGGCGTTCGAAGGGGACCAGGAGCGACCACGCATTTCTACGTGACACCGGCGCGACTCGGCAGCAACCAGATCTTCGTGACGGGCGATGTAATGCGACCCGCCAGCTACAGAATCTCCAGCGCGGGAACGGCTCTCACGGCGTTGTACGGGGCACTCGGCCCCACCGACAACGGCAGCATGAGGCAGATCCTGATCCGTCGTGGCGGTGCGGTCGTCGACACGCTCGATGTCTATGATTACCTCCTCAACGGCAACACCGCGCACGATGTCAGACTGAACAACGGCGACCTTGTTTTCGTGCCGATTCACGGGCCACGAGTAAGGATCGTCGGTGAAGTGGCGAGACCGGCAACGTACGAGATGCGGCCGACGGAAACATTGGCGGACGCGCTTCGTTTCGCGGGGGGCTTCACCGCAACCGCCGCGCGACGCCGCGTGCAGATCGAGCGAATAGTTCCGCCGGCGCAGCGAGCGTTGGGCGGCCGCGATCGAATCGTCACCGATATCGTTTCCGACGAGTTCACGAACGGCACTGGTCCATCGGTTGCCGTGCTGTCAGGAGATGTCATTCGCGTCTTTTCGGTGGCGAGTCGCGTCCGCAACCGGATCTTCGTTCGCGGCGATGTCTGGTCCCCGGGAAGCGAGGGGATTTCGCCTGGGATGCGGGTCTCCGACGCGCTCAAGCTAGCGGGCGGCGTTAAGCCCGACGTATACCTCGGCCAGGTGCTAATCACGAGGACGCTCCCGGATTCCACGCGAGTCCAGCTCCGTGCAACACTTCGCGACACCACTGGCGCGGTCATCAACGACATCCCGCTGCAGGAGGATGACGAGAT
>DASWBC010000495.1:0-2410 GCA_036390815.1 Gemmatimonadaceae bacterium | reverse complement strand
TACAGCCACACGCACAGCATCGTCGATCAGCGTGACGTGACCGATGCGCCAACGCGGCTGGAGGACGGAGTGCGCATCACATACCACGCGACTGTGCTTGCCGGAGTGCACGTGGGGGAACAGGCGATGGTTGGGGCGATGGCGGTCGCGACCAAGGACGTGCGGCCGTACCACGTCTATGTTGGGATTCCGGCTAAGAGCGTGAGAGTGAAGCCAAATGCGCCGGTGGATCAGGGGAATCTTACTACCGTAAAGCCGAGGTAGACCTCAGGTCCGGTGCGGCGCTGAAATTTCTAGGGAGAAAAGAACGAGATCCCGTTCAGTTGCCGTTATCGCACCCGCAGCGCATCCTCGACCGGTCCAGCGTCTCCCCTCGCAAGGAGATGACGCACATCCCTCAATCCGCGGGCGGCACGGGGCCAAGTGAAGCGATCACAAGCCTCGTCGACTGTCAGCCACTCGAACCGCTGATGCTCGTCGCTTAGCGCGACCTTCGACTCTTCGCCTACAAACGCGGCGAAAACGATCGACATCTGTATGGTTTGCGTCGAGTGCAGGTAAAAGCTGTTCACCGTTACGTTGTACAGCGCCGTGACCTCGAGTCCCGTCTCCTCGCGCAGCTCTCGAACAGCCGCTCGTTCCGGACGTTCTCCCGCGTCGATCTTCCCGTAAACGAGCTCCCATGAGCCGGGCCTGCTCACGTCCGGCGAACGCTGGAGCGCGAGTACCCGCCAATCGCCGGCGTTGTGACGTATGACATAGACTTCGACGACTCCCGGAACGATCTGCGTCATTGGGCTCTGCACTCGTCTCTCGTAAACGATGGGCTTCGCTAGATCATAGCCTGTGGCGGGCTCGCGCGTACCGCCGCGGGCGCCTTCGGGCTCGATGACGCGCACGAGCTCCTGCGCGCTGGTATTCCCCGCCACCAGCTGCGCGCAGCCACATCCCCAGAGGGAGCGCGTGCCCGACGCCCGGGCGGCGGCGAGGAGACGCTCCGGTGGATCGCCGGCGGCGATGGATCGCTCGATCTCGGGGGTCGCGACGAGCACTTCGGTTACCGCAACTCGTCCCGAATAGCCCGTCATCGAACATTCCCTGCAGCCCGTCGGCACGTAGATCATCGAATCTTCCGGAATGGTACCGACGAGGCGACGAGGCACCCCGGCGTTGGCGACGAGCCTGCACGCGGGGCAGAGACGCCGAATCAGCCGCTGTGCTACGACTCCCTTGAGAGCGCCGGACAGTTTCACGGGATCGACGCCGAGATCGGTGAGGCGAACGATCGAGCTGCAGGCGTCGTTGGTGTGGAGGGTGGCGAACACGAGGTGGCCCGTGAGCGATGCCTGGATGGCAATCGCGGCTGTTTCCCGGTCGCGAATCTCGCCGATCAGAACGACGTCCGGATCCTGGCGGAGTACCGATCTCAGGGCCGACGCGAACGTGAGCCCGGCCTTCTCGTGAATCTGTACCTGTACGATTCCCGGGATTCGATATTCGACCGGATCTTCGACCGTGATGATGTTGACGCCGCGGTGCTGCAACAACCGCAACGCCGCGTACAGCGTGGTAGTCTTGCCCGAGCCAGTCGGGCCGGTGACGAGGATCAGCCCTTCCCTCACCTCGAGCAGCTTCTGCATGCGTGGGCCGTCCACAGGATCGAGACCCAGCGACTCCACCGACCGGAGCGCCGCCCGCGAATCCAGAATGCGAATCACAACCTTCTCGCCGTGGGATGCCGGAAGAGTCGACACGCGCAGGTCGACGCGCGCTCCATTGATCGCCACGCGAGCGCGTCCACCCTGAGGGCGCAAGCGGTCGGCGATGTCCATCTGCGACATGATCTTGATGCGCGACACAAGCGGGACACCGACAGCCTTGGGGAGCATCATGACTTCTTTGAGCATTCCATCAATTCGATAGCGGACGGCGATGCCGCTCTCCCCTGCCTCGAGATGAATATCGCTCGCGCCAACGGCAATCCCCTCGGCTACGATGTGATCGACCAGCTTGATCACCGGCCGCTCGGCTTCCCTCTCGTCCAGCTCGCTCTCAGTCGCGTCGGCTTTTTCGATGACGGCATGCAGATTGGACTTACCGGCTCGATCGAGGAGTTTGCTTACACGTTCGACCGGTGCGTAAACCTCCTCGATGCGCTCCACAATGCGATTGGGAGGGGCGAGCGACATCCGTACCGTGCGTCGGGTCGCGAAAGCAAGCGTTTTCTCGCAATCGAGGTCGTACGGGTTGGAAGTTGCGATGTCCAGAGTGGAGTCCGAGGCCGCGATGGGAAGAATCTCGAATCGGCGGGCGAGCCGTTCCGATACTATTTCGCGAGCCTCGGTGCTGACGAGCAGGCCATTCGCAATCCCGACACGAGTGCGCGCTGACAAGGCGGTGAGGATTTGGT
>DASWBC010000494.1:0-6890 GCA_036390815.1 Gemmatimonadaceae bacterium | reverse complement strand
TGTTCGAGACAGTGCCGGCAGTCGAGATCACCGTACCCTTTCTCGTGTGTTCGATGTAGTGCACCGATTCCTGGTGATCATGACCACAACACACCAGATCCACCCCCATCTCGGCGAAAGCCCCGAGAATCTTCTGGGTGTTCTTGAGCCCGTGACGCTGCGATAGCTCGCCCCGCACCGGATTGTGGTGCATCACGATGACGCGAGCGTCCGTCGGTGGTGACTGCTCGAAGAGGTTCTTGGCCTTATCGAGCTGGTGCTTGTGTATGTCGCCGATGATCGAGATGTCACGCAGGTTCCACGTCAAAGTGCGCAACGTTACGCCGTGCGCCGTATGGATCCCCACGAAAGTCGCGCCCGGTACGTGGAGCACGGGCTCCAGATCCCTGTCGATGAACTTCCGGTAGTTTTCGTAGACCTTCGACTTATCGCCGAAACCGAGCGGCGCCTTCCACCACGCGACATCGTGATTGCCGAGGACGGTGATGACCTTGCTCACCTTCCTGGCATCGCGGATGAACGCCGCCGCCCTCTGAAACTCGCCCGCCCTGGCGCGCTGAGTGAGATCGCCCGAGATCGCCACTACGTCGTATTTCTTCATCTGGATGATCTGCTCGATGGCTTCGATCTGCTCTGGAACGGCAGGCCATCCGAAATGCAGATCCGAGACGTGGAAGACACTGGTCACGGCGCCCGCCTCGATGTCGCGGTCAGGTCAGGGCGAGATGACGAGATCTGCGAAATGCGTCGCGACACTCGCTGTGAGAGCGGGAGAAAGCGTCCTCATCGGATCGCTGACCACCTCACCCACCCACCGGATCAGAGCCATGCGCGAATCGATCATTACGACTCGCAAAATCGCAACGCCCGTACCATTACCCCGGTTCTCCAGCCTGAGCTCGACGGGCAGCAGAGCGTAGCGCGAGCCCTTGAGACCGACGAGTCCGCGCACCTGCTGCGCCAACGGATCGCGCACCGTGGCCTCGGGAAGAACGCGTCCACGCAGCCACTCGGCGGAGAGTGAGCGCGCGTCAGTCATCAGTATGCTGTTCATTTTCGACGCGCGCTCCACCTCGCGCCCGAACGTCCACGCCCGGCCAAGACCCCGCGCGTTCATCGCGGCTTCGATCTGATCGTCGAGGTCGGCGAGAAACGCGGCGCGATTCGGAATCTTCGCCTGCCAGCCGAGGGTGTCGTTACCGGAGAGATACTGGACAGGAAGGACGAGGATCTCCTGTCCCGCCATCCGCTCGAGCGGGCGATACGTGACAGGAGGAGAGTCGGTCTCGGGCGGCTTGGAAGCGCAGGCCAGCGAGAGCGCAGTGGCAGCAACGAGAAATATGGGTCGCAACGGGCGGGGTTCGGATTGCGGGGAAAGTTAACGCATACTCAATTTCATCGCACACGTGGGCAACGCTCTGATGCGACGACTCCGCACAATCCTCATCTGGTCCTTCGTCTCGGCTGCCGGCGCCGCCAGCTTTGCGTGGCTGGCGCTGTCGCGCGGCGAGCCGATCAACGCCGCGTGGCTGCTGGTGGCGGCGCTGTGCACGTACGCAGTGTCGTACCGGTTCTACAGCAAATTCATCGCGAGCAGGATTTTCGCGCTCGATCCCGCGCGTCCGACGCCGGCGGTGCGTCTCAACGATGGACGCGACTTCATGCCGACCAACCGGTGGATCGTGTTTGGCCACCATTTCGCGGCGATCGCGGGTCCGGGTCCGCTGGTCGGGCCGACGCTCGCGGCCCAATTCGGGTTCCTTCCCGGCGCGATCTGGATAATCGTTGGCGTCGCTCTTGGCGGAGCGGTTCAGGACTTCGTGATCCTGTGCGCGTCGGTGCGCCGCGATGGGAAATCGCTGGGGCAGATGGCCAAGGAAGAGATCGGCCCAATCGCCGGCTTTACAGCGCTCGTCGCCGTTTTCGGCATCATGATCATTCTGATCGCGGTGCTCGCGCTAGTTGTCGTGAACGCTCTCAAAGCGAGCCCGTGGGGCGTCGTGACGATCGGCCTCACGATTCCGACCGCGTTGATCATGGGCATCTACATGCGGTGGATTCGCCCGCACCGTGTGCTGGAAGCGAGCGCGATCGGCCTCGTGCTCTTGCTCGTGGCGCTGTTCGCGGGAAGATGGGTGGCGTCGAATCCCGCTCTCGCGCCGGCGTTCACTCTCACCGGCAAGACTCTGGCGCTGCTCATAATGGCGTACAGCTTCTTCGCGTCGGTGCTGCCCGTGTGGCTGCTGCTTGCTCCGCGAGACTATCTCTCCGCGTTCGTAAAGATCGGCGTGGTGCTGGCGCTGGCGCTGGGAATCGTGATAGTGCTTCCGCCGCTACAGATGCCGGCGCTCACACAATTCACCGACGGAACAGGGCCGGTTTTCGCTGGGAAAGTATTTCCGTTCGCGTTCATCACCATAGCGTGTGGTGCAATCAGCGGGTTTCATTCGCTTATCGCGTCGGGAACGACGCCCAAGCTGCTCACGAACGAGGCCGATGCGCGGCCCGTTGGCTATGGTGCGATGCTCACCGAGTCACTGGTGGCGGTGATGGCACTTATTGCTGCGTGTGTGCTGACACCGGGCGTCTACTTCGCGATCAACGCTCCAGCGAGCGCGATCGGCACCACGGCGGCGAGCGCTGCCGCGGCGGTGCAGCACTGGGGATTCACGCTCGATCCAGCGCAGATGCAGACCCTGGCGCAGGATGTCGGCGAGAAGTCGCTGCTGTCGCGCACCGGTGGCGCTCCGAGCCTGGCCGTGGGAATGGCGCACATCTTCTCGCGCGTACTCGGAGGCTCCACCGCGATGGCGCTCTGGTACCACTTCGCCATCATGTTCGAGGCGTTGTTCATCCTCACCACTGTTGACGCCGGCACGCGCGTCGGGCGATTCATGCTTCAGGATCTGCTCAAGCACGTCTGGGCGCCGATCGGGCGAGTGTCCTGGTATCCAGCCGTGGTGATGGCCAGCGGGCTCGTGGTCTCGATGTGGGGCTATTTCCTCTACCAGGGAGTGATGGATCCGCTGGGCGGCATCAACTCGCTCTGGCCACTGTTCGGAATCTCCAACCAGCTGCTTGCCGCAGTTGCTTTGTGCGTCGGCACTACCGTTATCATCAAGATGGGAAAAGCGCGATATGCGTGGGTGACGATCCTTCCTCTCGCCTGGCTCGCCATCGTGACGTTGACGGCTGGCTGGGAAAAGATTTTCTCCGCCGATCCCAAGCTCGGTTTCTTCTCGCACGCTCACGTGGTCGAGAGCTTGGTTGCGACCGGGGCGTTGCCGGCGGGCGTTCAGACGTTAGCTGATGCGAGGCGGCTCATACTCAATGACCACATCGATGCCGCGGTGGCCGCGTTCTTCCTCATCTCTGTAGTGGTGATTCTTGTCGCGTCGGCGCACGAGTGGTTCACCGTCCTCTCGGGTCGCAAGCCAGCCAGGACCAGCGAGATCCCGTTCGAGGCGGCGAACCGGGCGGCGTGACCAGCCGCTTAATACCGAAAATTCGCCCGAGCCGGTTCCCGTGGAGTCACCTGAAGACTGTGCGGTAGCTGCCTGGAGCGAAGTCGCCATAAGCAGAATGCGCAAAGCCAGCGAAGCATCGAGATGGCCGAAATCAAAATGCAAACATCGCGAATGCCGCGCCGAACATCGCCAGCGTCGTCAACCCCACGACAAATCGCCCGAGCGGGGAACTCGGCTGCCCTTGCATCAGCACGCGATCCGATGCGGTTACGAGGATTCCGAGGAGAAGGAAGGGAGCGAGAAGGCCATTGAGTATCGCCGTCCAATACAGTGCCTTCACTGGATTCACATTGGCGAAATTCAGAGCGAGGCCAAGCAGCATTGCGATGATGACCACTGTATAAAACGCATGCGCTCGGCCGAAGCGCTCGTCGATCCCCTCTTTCCAGCCGAATGTTTCGGCTAAGGCGTAAGCGGCAGAGCCGGCGAGCGTCGGAATTGCGAGGGCGCCTACACCAAGCAGCCCCAGAGTATAAAGAAGCGTTGCGAAATTGCCGGCAAGCGGACGCAATGCGGACGCCACCTCTCGACTAGACCGGGGATTTGTAATCCCCGCTTTATGGAGCGTAAGCGCAGTCGTCAGGATGATGAAGAACATCGCGACATTGGAGAACAGAGTTCCAAGGCCGACATCCCACTTTCGGGTCTTGATCTCTTCCGGAGTCGCACCTCTGCGGGCAAGAATCGAGTGGCGGCCCATCGCCTTCTCTTCCTCGACCTCCTGGGATGCCTGCCAGAAAAAAAGATACGGGCTGATGGTTGTACCGAGAATCGCGACTACCATCGCCCATGCGCCAGGTTCGGGCGGCATGCGTGGCACGAAGGTGTCGCGCGCGACCAGACTCCATTGCGGTCCGACAATGAAGGCCGTGATGACGTAGGCAAACAGAATCAGCGCCAACCACTTGAGAATGTCGGCGATCATGATGTAGCGGAGTCGAACGGTAGCGAAAGCGATCAGCACACCGAACAGAACCACCCAGATGTGAGAGCTCACGCGCGTCAGCAATTCGGCGGCGTCGGCCATTCCCGAGAGATCGGACCCGATGTTGATCGTGTTCGCTATGAAAAGAGCGCCGCAGGCAGCAAGTAGCAGCGGTCTTGGAAATTTCTTCCGAAGTGCGCTCATGAGGCCGATCCCGGTTACCATGCCGATACGAGCGCACATGGCCTGAACGGCGGCCATCAGCGGCCAACTCAGGAGCGCCATCCAGAGGAGTCCGGTCCCGAATCGAGCGCCGGCAATCGAGTAGGTCGCGATCCCCGACGGATCGTCGTCCGCCGCGCCTGTGATGATGCCCGGGCCCAGCGCGCGCAAGAAGCGTCGGGCGGCAGCAAACCGTCCTCCGCTTATCTCAGTGCGCGGATCGCCTTGACCCGATGTCCCCGGCGGCAATTGTCTCGAGTGGGCCGCCACCGTCGATACTCCATGGAAAAATCCTCATCGTTCGAGGACAAAGGATCCCGGCGAGCAGTGATTGACCTCCTGCGAAACTATCAGAAGTGATGGGTGTTTTGCTACGCGGCGTCTGAGGAAATCTGCGGGATTTCAATCGGCTCGAGGACGCGAACCGACAACACCATCGTGTTCAACCCGGCGAATTGAAGACGTCGCGCTAGTTGATAGGCCGTTTCGTTGTGCAGTATCCGTTGATAGAAGCGCTCGCGCTCGAATATCAACTTTCCGAGAAAGAAGAGTGCCTTGGGGAACTCGGCTGCGATGGCTGAGCATAGCTCCTCGCCTTCGTCTAGGACGTCCGTGCCGATGGCCAGCCTCGATTCGGCTGCGAGACCGAATCTGTGAGCCAGCTCGACGTAATTCCTGAGAGATTCCTTCGTTTGTTCGCGCAGCCTGTCCACTTCCTGCACTCCCTTCATCGTCGCTGCGTCGATGACCCCGATCGAGACGAAAATGATGTTCCGGAAGTGCTCCGGGAATAGCTTCTGAATCGTGAGGAGGGCGTGCACGCCCATGCCACCATAGCCACCGACAAGAAGAACCGCGGTTGGTTTCTTTCGATCAATCGGAGGCGCCTTCGTTACCGCACTGCTCGGCAGCGCCTCCATGATGCTGTTCAGCCTTTCGAGATTACGCTGGACGTATTGGTAGTGGCTTCGGATCAGGAAGCATCCCCACACCACCGCGCCCGTGACCGCGATCGTAACCCATCCCCCTATCGCGAACTTCTCGTAGACGATCCCGGTCAGAATTCCGGCGCAGAGCGCGAGCGCCAGACCGTGGATGCCAAGGCCTCGACGACGGCCGGCCCCCCGCTCGCGCATCCACATGCGAAACATTCCGAGCTGGGAGAGCGAGAAAGTCACGAATACGTTGATCGAGTACATCGTGACGAGCGCGACCAGATTTCCCCGAGTGTATAAGAGCGTCGCGAGCGCCGCCCCGCCCATGAGCAACACGCCATTGCTGATCGTGAGCCGGCTCGAGAGCTGAGCGAAGCGGTGGGGAAGCCAGGAATCCATCGCCATGCTGGACATCACGCGGGGACCATCAATGAAGCCGGCTTGCGCGGCCACGAATAGAAGGGCTGCTTCTGCAGCCAACGTGATAACCACGTAGCTGTACCCGATATGGTACTGTCCAATCATCCATTTGCCGGCGAAGGCATCGAGCAGGACCGCGTTCATCGTCTTGCCCTCGACGGGGCGAGCGTGGAACAGGAGGTAAAGTACCAGCAGTCCGCTGGCCGTGACCGCAAGTGAAATCGCCATCAGTGTCATTGTGCGTCTGGCGGTCTGAACCTTTGGCTCCCGCATGATTTGCAAGCCGTTGGAAACCGCCTCGATTCCGGTATAGGTCCCGGCTCCCATCGAGTATGCTCTCAGAAAAACGCCGAACATGCCCATCAAGCCCAACGTGCTGAGCCCGGTTTGAAAACCTCGATGCACCTCACTCGCAACGGCTGGAATCTGGTGAACGTGCATCCCGACTCCACCGACGAGAAGCACGACATGCGTGAGAAGAAACAGACCGAAAATCGGTGCGAGGACTGTCACCGATTCCTTCACGCCACGAAGATTGAGCAGAATCAGAATGCAGATTACGGCTCCTTCGAGAATCAACTTCCAGTGCGCCGCTCCGAGCGGAAGAACGCTGAAGACCTGGTCGGCGCCACCCGCGATCGAGACCGAGATGGTCAGGACGTAGTCAACGAGGAGCGCCGATCCTGACACGACTCCCCAGCGCGGTCCGAGCAGCTCCGTCGCGACGATGTATCCACCGCCCCCGAAAGGGAACCGCCTAATGATCTGGGAGTACGCGAGCGAGATGACAAGGACGGTGATCGTCGTGGCCAACGCGAGCGCAATCGCGAGATACGTGTGCTGACCGAGGGCTCGGAACGC
>DASWBC010000493.1:0-2282 GCA_036390815.1 Gemmatimonadaceae bacterium | reverse complement strand
CGGCGCTTGCGGTCGCTTGGCGCGCCAGGAGGGAATCGAACCCCCGACCCACAGCTTAGAAGGCTGTTGCTCTATCCAACTGAGCTACTGGCGCGTAACGACGCGAAAGGTAGCGGTTGCGTTGACTTGAATCAATCGCATTCGACGGTGCGTCGGCAAGTCTTGATCGCGCGTTCTCGACGCTCGAGATCGAAAAGCCCTTTATCGCGCGTGCGTTGTTGTTAGTCGCCGCCCGACGCAAGACTCTCGGCCAGAACTCTCTGCAGCTTCTTTGTCAGCTCGCCTGGCTTGCCCTTCCCTACCGGCTTGTCATCCAGCCGCACGACGGGCATTACATCGGTCGTGGTCCCTGTGAGAAAGAGCTCGCTGAGCCTGGGAATCTCCTCGGCCCGGATCGGAGTTTCGTCGAAATCGATGTTGACCGTGCGGGCGAGATCACGCAGCACCGAGCGAGTGATCCCGGGAAGGATGTGTGTGTCGGACGGATGCGTGCGAAGCGACCCGTCAATGACGCCGAAGAAATTCGTCTTCGTTCCTTCCGTCACTACGCCGTCACGAATGAGCATTGCCTCGAAGGCCCCGCGCTCCTTCGCCGTCTGGGACGCGAGGACGTTGGGAAGAAGATTCAGCGTCTTGAGATCACAGCGTCCCCACCGCAAATCGGGATGCGTGATCGCGGGCGCGCCGTTCCGGGCCTGATCGGAATAGGGCGTGAAGCGAGCGACGGAGATGTAGATCGTCGGCGAAATATCGGGAGTCGGAAAGTTGTGCGCGCGAGTCGCGACACCGCGGGTGATCTGCATGTACATCGTTGCCTCCCCCACGAGGAGGCCGTTCTCCCGGACCAGTTGCGTGGCGATTTCTGTCAGGCTCTCTGGGGAATCACCCGCCGACAGCGAGATGCGCACTCCGTCGAGGCTCCGCTTCAGCCGGGCGTTGTGAAACCTCGTGGCGAATGGCCTGCCGTTGATGACGCGCAGGACTTCGTAGACACCATCCCCGAAGACGAAACCGCGGTCTTCGACGGAGATGCGAGCCTCGGCCCGAGGCACATAGCTGCCGTTCAGGTAGACGACGTCCTTCGATTTCATTTCCCCGGTCGGATTCGTTTCACGGAAAAGATGCGCGGATTCAGTCGAGTGCGCTCGGCCGCATCCCGCCGATTAGGCTTTGGTGCCGGGGGCGTTGTACTCGCACCCTGTGGCGGTGCTGAACATCGGCGACAATCCTGCCGCGGGATCGGTGAGAGTTCCACTAAAGCTTCTTGTCGTGGTGATTGTTCCGCGCAGCTCCATTCCAGATCCGGTACCGGACCCGGAACTCAGGATGAGGTCGGTGGATCCGCTGGTGAGGTTAACCGCGCCGCTAAGGGGAAAGATGACGGTGGTCGGCGGATTCTGCCAAAAGCTCGTAGACGTGTTGAGTGTTCCGTCGGCCAGAACATCGAGGTGTGCGGTGATCACCGAACCGTCCGCAAGCGCGCCAGAGCAAGGAAGCGAACTGGTCTTCGTCACCTTGAACGACCAGTCACCCGCCGCGTCGGCTTGGGCTATGACTCCTCCGCCCGAGCCTCCGATGCCGAAGAGGAACGGATCGGTGCTGGTCTCGCAGCCGGCGGTAAGGACGAGTAGGGTCAGGACGAGGGCGATCGGTCGCACGTGAAGCCTCCAAGGTGTGCTGCTAGATTGCGCTTTGGACGGAAAAAGTGCAATTCGTTTGCCGTCAGTGCTACGCGCCGAAACCCTCGAATGCTGGTGCCGTAGGGCGGAAAGGCTCGGTACACCAGTAAGGGACTCAAATGCCACCGGATCCAAACCTCATCGTCCACGAAGTGTTCTCCTGGGTCGTGCCCGGACTGGTAACGATAATTCTGGGTTTCCCGATCGTTCGCCTGATCACGAAGTGGCTGGAGCCACGGCCCGTCCCGCCACGTGAGCTCAGCGCAATAAACGGCAGGCTCGAGCGAATCGAAGCGGCGGTCGATGCGATCGCGGTCGAAGTAGAGCGTATCTCCGAGTCCCAGCGGTTCACAGCGAGACTGCAATCGGAGCACCCCTCAGCAAGGATTCCCGGACCGAGCGGAATTGCCTGACGGCGACACCAGCACGACCATTTCGATCCTGGGCAAAAAAAAGGAGCGCCTTTCGACGCTCCCCTTTTCGTCTCTATACGATCAGGCTGATTACGCGCAGGTAATCACACCGTTGGTCATGTCGCAGACCTTTGCAGACTGCGAGTGGGTTGCGGTCCCGCTCCACGAAGGCGGCGGACCGGCGACGTTC
>DASWBC010000492.1:0-1503 GCA_036390815.1 Gemmatimonadaceae bacterium | reverse complement strand
GCCGGCGACATCGCGGTCTGTGGGACGGCTGGAGACGAGTCGACCGGAAGGATCGTGGACAGCGTGCTCGCGGCCGACAGCGTCGCCAAACTGGAAAGCCTGGTGTTCACCCTCGGCGACAACGCCTATCCGTCGGGCTCGAGCGGAGTGGACAATGATTTCCCGCGCTGCTTCTCTCCGTCGTGGGGCACGAAGCGCATCATGAAGATCATTCACCCCTCGCCTGGGAATCACGACTACGATAGCGGTAATGGCGCGCCCTATTTCGCCTATTTCGGGGCGCGCGCTGGCCCCAAGGGAAAAGGCTACTACAGCTACGACTTCGCCGGCTGGCACGTCATATCACTCGACAGCGAGCTGTATTTCGAGCACGGGAGTCCGACGGAGGCGAGGGCGCAGGAAGACTGGCTCCGAGGGGATCTCGCGGCGCATCACGCACTCTGCACAGTTGCGTACTTTCACCGGCCGCTTTTCACCTCCGGCACAAATGGACCGACGGCGCAGGTTCAGCCGCTGTGGCGAATGCTCTATAACAGCGGCGTCGATCTCGTGCTCAACGGACACGATCACGATTACGAGCGATTCCTCCCGCAGACACCGGAAGGCGTCGTTGACTCCGCGAAGGGCATCGAGCAGATCGTCGCTGGCACGGGTGGAGGCGATCTCCGGCCGCAGCGTAGTCCTCTCGCTCGCAATTCCGTTTTTCAGATTCACGGACGTTTTGGAGTATTGAAGTTGACGCTCGGCCCCGGCGAGTATCGCCACGCGTTCATCGACACCGACGGTCGAGTCTGGGATCCCGGCGGCCGACAATGCCATTAGCGAGGAGCGTGCGATAGTTTTCGGGTAGCGGAAACCACATTCAATTCCGAGCCATGGGCATCTCGCCGGATTCTTATCTGACTCTCAGCACCACCGGCTCTCACCAGCTGAGAAACGAGTCGGACATCCGCATCTCCGCGATCGACATCGGGTCGAACTCGATCCGCCAGACGATTGCCGACGTTTCGCCAACGGGTGTCATCCGCGTTGTGGACGAAATGAAAGCCGCGCCCAGACTGGGCGCCGGTCTCGACAAGAAGGGTTCGCTCAGCGAGATCGCCATCCAGAATGCGCTCAGCACGTTGACACGAATGGCGACGCTCGCGACCCAGCTCGGTGTGAAGCGCACCGAAGTCGTGGCCACGAGCGCGGTGCGGGAAGCCAGCAACGGCGAGCAATTTCTCAAGCAGGTGCGGGCGGAGACTGGCCTCAAGGTGAGAGTTCTCCGCGGCGAGGACGAAGCGCGTCTCAGTTTTCGCAGCGCGCTCGCGCATTTCGACCTGGGAGTCGGCCGCGCGGTGGTCATGGATATCGGAGGCGGCTCGCTCGAACTGGCGCTCAGCGCCGACGGCCTCGTCGAGCGCCTGATCTCGCTTCCGCTGGGCGCGATTCGCATGACCGAGCTGTACCTCTCCCCGTCAGCGAAAAAGAAGGGGATGCGCAAGCTCAGAAAGCACGTTC
>DASWBC010000491.1:0-4112 GCA_036390815.1 Gemmatimonadaceae bacterium | reverse complement strand
ACGGGATACATCAAGGGGGCTCTGCTCGAAGCGATGGACTAGGGCTCACCCGCGCTGGCAGGACGGGCAGAAGTATGTGGAACGCGCTGCCTGAGTGATTCGCTTGATCGTGCCGCCACAGCGCCGGCATATCTTGCCCTCGCGATCGTACACGGCGAACCGGCTGGCACCTCGTTGGTCGGTGTACCGCCCTGGCAGTCGCTTCTTCGGGCTCAATACCAGTCTGATCGCATCGACGAGCGTCGCCAACTTCGCCCGACTCACTTTCGCGGCGGATTTGCGTGGATCCATCTCCGCCTCCCACAATGCCTCGGCAGCGTAGATGTTGCCGAGCCCGGCGACGACCGACTGATCCATGATGGCCGGCTTGATGGCGATCTTCTTTCGCGCCAGAGCCAACCGCAGGTATTCCGCGTCGAGCGACGGATCGCTGGCCTCCCGTCCGAGCTTCGGGAGTGATGACGCGCCCTTTTTGTCGAGCGTGATCGAGGAGAGCGCACGGCGATCGACGAGCGAGATGCGGGTGCCGTCGGCGAGCTCGAGCACAGCGCGAGTGAAGCGGTCGAGGGCGTCAGCGGTTGTGCCGACCTCCCAGTCGCCGTTCATGCGGAAATGCACGACGAGCGTGTCACCGCTGTCGAGGTGAATGAGCTGGTGCTTGCCGCGTCGCTCGATGCTCTCGATCCGCTTTCCCTTGGCCGCACGCGACTGCGATGGGGAGAGCTTTCGCTTGAGAGCCGGATGGATCGCCCTTACCGACGCAATCGATTTTCCGAGGGCGGCCCGCCTGAGCTGCCGCGCCGCCCTCTCGACTTCGGGAAGCTCCGGCATTCAGTCCGCTCTCAGCTCAAGCTCATCGAGCGAGCGACCTTCCCATTGGCAACTCGTAGGCGTCATTGTGGTCTTGAGCGCATCGAGCAGCTCCACTCCGGGTGAACCTTCGGAAGAACTCGCACAAGAAAGACCGGCGACATATAGCAAAGGCCAAGCCCAGGCGAGCTACGCACAGGATCTCAAGTCATGCAAGCGCTCTCTCCAGCGGATATCGAAAGGTGTCGCGGTGACTCTTGAGAGCGCTCAGGACCTCCACTCCGGAGAATTTCCGCGCGTCGTACACACAGAGCGTCACGACCGGATACTCTCGAGCGATGAGACGGTCGTAGTCGGCTTCGTACTGGAGCATTGATTCCTGCGTGGCCCCCGAGCGCATGCCCCACAGATCACCGATGATGCAGAAAGATTGGGCACCCTCGGCAACCCTTTTGTCGAGCAGCGCCCGAAAGTATTTGACTTGTGATCGCGGCCCCAGGTGATATTCCGCGTGGATCAAACGCCCTGCATCGATGTCGCCCTGAAGAGCCGGGCGTTTCTTTTTCAGGTTCCTGAGAACATCGTTGCGCGCGCGTAGCGGTCCCACCAGAAAGCACGCACTCCCTTCGTTCAGCCCCTGAAGCAGGAAGGGAACGGCGAGGGTGATGCGGCCGAGATCGGTCGCGTAAATCCCGCAGAGATGGCTCCCATGCGTGACGGTGACGGGCCCCTTCGCCAGGTCCGCGACTTTGTTCGCAACAGCGCCCGGGAATGAGGACGTGGCAGTCTCTGACGACTGACCCTCGAGGAATCCAAGGAGATCATAGCGGCGGAATCTCCGCTCCCGCCGCTGTCCTACGCGCGTGCAGGCCAGCCGTCCCGAGTTGGTCCATCGCCGCAGCGAAGCTTCACTGACGTGGAGAAATGCCGCGGCCTGACCGATGTCGAGGAGCTCGTCGGCATCGGCCAACTCCTGAGGTCTCAGGTGTTGACCCAATAGGCACCCCGTGGGAGTAGTGATAAGCTCTCTAACCAGACCGCGTCATTGCTGAGCCTGCGCCATAAATTCAGGCCGGGCACGTTGCTCAACAAAGTATAACAAAGTATAGTAAAGAGAAGGTTGGCAACGTCGGTTCCAGAAGTGATCACGACACGACCCCGAAATCCGCTCTTTGTGAGAAAACGCCCCGTGGAGGTGTGAGCGAAGTGCGAAGTGCGTACCCAGTATGACCAAGTCTTTACGCGTTTTGATGCTGGAAAGCAGCGAGCGAGATGTGGAGCTGATAAAGCAGGAATTGAACCGCGCGGGTTTGGCACCGGTGACCCGCAGCGTTCGCTCCGAAAGTGACTTCGCTTCGGCTCTGAGCGAATTCTCTCCTGACGTAGTTCTCTCGGACTACTCCCCCGCGCAGTTCAACGTGTGCGCCGCGCTCCAGCTCCTACGCACGCGGCGACCCGTCACGCCTCTCATCGTGGTCAGCGATTCGATGAATGGCGAGCACACCGTCGCGGTCGTTCGCGCGGGCGCCGAGGACGTGATCCTCAAACCCAACCTCAGTCGTCTCCCAAACTCGATCTCAACCGCGGTCTCGATCCGGCGGCCGCTGCACCGCCTCACTCCCCGACAGATCGAGGTGCTGCGCATGGTGGCCGAGGGTCATCGCACGCGGGACATCGCGAGCGAGCTGAAGCTCAGTGTGAAGACCGTCGAGAGTCACCGCGGTGAAGTCATGAAACGACTCGGCATGCACGATGTGGTGAGCCTCGTCCGCTACGCTGCCCGCATCGGATTGATCACGTCTGCATCCGCGACGGACCCGAGCAGCGCTTGATGGTGTGAGAACAACGCAGCTGCAACGGTTGAGCTTGGCGAATCAACTCTTGCGGCTTGGGTCAGGTATCCTAGTTTAAACACCTGGTTTAGCACCCGTCCCCTGCCCGATGCCATGTCGCAACCGAGTCCTCGCTCTCTCAAGTACGAGTATGAACTCTACGTTGAGAACGAGATTGAGAATTACAAGGAGTCGGTGTCACGCTCCGCCATTCTGAAGATTGGCGACGAAGCAGCCGCCGCAATGCGCGCCGGCGAACAGTTCGTCATGGACGAGATTCTTCTCTGGGCGGAAGTCGATCGCATCATTCGGAAGCGCCTTCGCATCCCGGCGTATGGCACGTGGCGAAAAAAACGGGTCAAGCTGCTCGCAGAGTATCGCCGCCCCGAGCACTGGGGTATCCCCGCGGACGGAATGCTCGCGCGCGAGATTCATCCTCCAGCTGAATCGAAAGTGCTCGTCGCTGGTGGAGAGATCGATCGCACCGCGCTCTACCTCGCCGCGCATGGGTGCGATGTGACGGCGGTCGACAAAGAGGTGGTCCCGCTCGAGCGCGTAATGAACGCCGCGCACGCCGCCGGGCTCGGCGACCGGATCCAGAGCTACGTCGCCGACATCACCGACTGGTCACCTGACGTGCCGCTGGGCGCGCTCGTATGCACACCAGCGGCATTCGTCGGCCTGTCCCTCGAGGAGCGCGGAAGGGCGTTCGAGCTACTTCAAGGCGCCACCCGAGACGGCGGCGTGCATTTGGTCGGAACGATCGTTCGCGGCCAGCGTGGCGTCTCGGTCGCCGAGCTGCGCCGGCAGTACAAGGGCTGGTCGATCTCGGTCGAAGACGACTCAAGCTCTTCGAAGAGCTTCGTCGCGAGAAAAATCGCCAGCTGAGCAGGTGTCGTAACGACACAGGTGTCCTCCCGTCGCGTGTCAGTTCGCGACACTTTGCTCCCAATAAAATTAGCTCTCACTTGGAAGCCGTTGAACGGCAACGACTTGCGCGTTGCGCCCCGTGCGGCATGTCCGGTGCTTTCTATAGAGGGCCGAGCAACAGGTGGCACTCCATCAAAGTGAGATCAGAATGAAGAAGGATCGTAAGGAAACAGTATCATCGGAGCCCCTCGGCATCATCATCTCCAGGGGAGACAGGACGGAGCCCACTCCAATTTTCTCGGCGTATATCTGGGGACCGGTTCCGGATTCCATTAAGGATTCGGCGACCCGCGCTGCCTAAGAACTCGGCGCTGCTACCATAAGAAGGACGCGACTCGGGGTACGGGAGTTAATCGGGCCTCTCTGTTAAGAGGGGCCTTTTTGCATCCACTTACTAACTGCAACTCCTGACTACCGGCCGGGGGCTTTCGGCGGGTAGGCTCTGGGGCTACGTGCGGGCTGTTACTCTGTGGGACACTATTCAAGTGGTTTGGCGTTAGGGATCGCAAACCCGCTGCGCCGGCTCGCGCGCACCAAACA
>DASWBC010000490.1:0-2302 GCA_036390815.1 Gemmatimonadaceae bacterium | reverse complement strand
GTCGAAAATCAGGGAATCACTGGGCGCGTGAGCTGGATCGCGCTGCGAATCACTCCGGAGTCGAACCGGGACGGAGTGATCGCGGCGCTCTTCGAGTCGGGATCGCAGGGAGTCCAGGAAGACGGCGCAACGGTCGTCACGCACTTTCCCGCCGACGCGCGCATTCATGAAATTCGCAACGCCGTGATCGCCGCCGATCCACGCGCCGACATCGCGATTGCGGACGCACCCGAGGTCGACTACTCGCTTTGGCGCGCTTCGGTCTCGTTGCACCAGGTCGGCGGCCTCGTCATCGCACCACCGTGGCTCGCTGGCGGGCTGGATCCCGACATGGCAGTGATCATCGACCCGGTGATGGCGTTCGGCACCGGTGAGCATCCGACCACGCGCGGCGCGATGCGATTAATGCAAAGCGTCATACGCCCGGGAGACATGGTGGCCGACCTCGGTGCCGGCAGCGCCGTTCTCTCGATCGCCGCAATCAAGCTCGGCGCTGCGCGCGTCGCGGCGGTAGAGATCGACCACGATTCAATAGGAAACGCGGAAGAGAACGTCCGCACCAACTCGGTGGGCGAGCGCGTCGAAGTGATCGAGGGCGATGCGACGACTCTGCTGCCACTGCTGGCTCCCGTGCGCGTCATCATCGCGAACATCATTTCGTCGGTGATCATTGCGATGCTGCCGCTCATGAGATCGTCGCTGGCGCCTGGTGGTCAGGCGATTCTCGCCGGAATTCTTACGGAAGAAAAAGAGGCGATGGTGGCAGAGCTCGTTAAGGGCGAATGGTCGATCGAACGCGAAGATACGGAGGACGTCTGGTGGAGCGTACAGATCGCGCCACGGTAGCGACATTCTTCGCCGCTGAGCCGCTGGTCTCCGGCGGGACGGTGACTTTGTCGGAGGAGGCCGCGCACCACATTCGCGTTGCGAGAGTTGCGGTCGGCGAGCTCGTCGCACTTCGTGATGGCGCCGGCAGAGCCGCCGTTGGCACGCTGGTAAAGGTCTCGAAGAAATCGGCACTCGTCGACGTGAGCGAGACGAGCGAGATCCCGCGCCTCGCTCCGATCCACTTGTTAGCCCCGGTGGCTGACAAAGAGCGCACGCTGTGGCTGGCAGAGAAAGCGATGGAGCTCGGCGTGACGAGCTGGAGGCCCGTGATCTGGCGGCGCTCGAAGAGCGTGTCGCCGCGCGGCGAGGGGCCGACGTTTCAAGCGAAAGTGCGCGGGCGCATGATCTCGGCGTTGATTCAGAGCGGCAGCGGGTGGCTTCCCGACATCTTTCCGGAGGCGACGATCGAGCGTGCCGTCGCGGCCAGTCCGTTAGGCACCCGCATATTGCTCGCAAAGGACGGAGAGCCGATTGTCGGCGTTCCAATGCGCACTCCGATAACTATCGCTCTCGGCCCGGAGGGCGGCATGGAACCGGCGGA
Source organism: Gemmatimonadaceae bacterium (assembly GCA_036390815.1). Lineage (GTDB taxonomy): Bacteria > Gemmatimonadota > Gemmatimonadetes > Gemmatimonadales > Gemmatimonadaceae > UBA4720. Next base: position 873 of record DASWBC010000490.1, on the reverse strand, counting down.
GCGCGATCTATTCATCGGAGCGGCCTTCCTACCTGTGAACCTTGGGCCAAGCACGCTACGTTTTGAAACTGCCGGAGTGGCCGCGGTGGCGATCGCCGCCGCATCGTTGGCAACGTCGAGGCAATCGAATGGCTGATTCATGCATCTTCTGTCGAATCGTGCGCGGTGAAGTGCCTGCGCAGATGCTCGCGAGCAACAAGGAGATCGCGGCGTTCCGCGATGTCAATCCGCAGGCTCCGGTTCACATTCTCATAGTACCCAAGAAGCACATCGGCTCGCTCGACGACACTGGTGATTCGTATCTATTGGGCCAGATGGTGTCACTCGCCGCGGCGATCGCGAGGCAGGAGAAGATCTCCAAGTCCGGTTATCGGACTGTGATCAACACGGGCAAAGATGGCGGTCAGAGCGTGGACCATCTGCACCTCCATCTCCTCGGCGGGCGTCCGATGACCTGGCCGCCGGGCTGACTTCACCCGCTTTCTATTTGCATCACTGTTGATGGTCGGCGAGGGTGTCCTCTGCGGGGCAGTGTCCTCACACGCCCGCCGTTGGGGCGCGCTGGCGCGCCCAAACGGCGGGCTCTTGCTGCGGGTGCCCCTCCGAGGACACCCTAGCCTCCCTGTACAGAATCGTGACCGCGCGCGCCGCCCGTTAATCGCCCGGCGCGAAGCGCCCGGCGCGTCAGCGCCGCCCGTCCTGCGCGCGCTGATCACCACTTCGTGGCGGGCCTGCCGAGCGTGGCTCGGCCCGCTATCCGCGGATGGCGCAATGGCGGTCAAGCAAAACCTGCGAAAGTGAGGCGCAACGCGAGACCCAAGGTTCCTACGATCCCAATGGGAAGTCGGAGGAGGTCCTCGCAGGCCGCGGCAA
>DASWBC010000489.1:0-8087 GCA_036390815.1 Gemmatimonadaceae bacterium | reverse complement strand
CCGCCGTAACGGTCTGCTTTTCCAGCTCGGACTGCATCTGCTGCATGCGCGCCTGCATCTGCTGCGCCTGCTCGAAGATTTTCGTGAAGTCTGCCATGACTCGTGAATTCAGAATGAGTGGTTAGTCGAGGAGCTCGAGATCGAGCTCGTCGATGGTCGCGCCCAGCGCCGGATCCTTCTGGCGGAGCATGCCGATGCGCTCCTCCTTCAGGGCTTCCGGTGTCATGCGACTCCGATTCGAATCCTGTGCCGTCGTTTCCATTGCCCGCTTCATTTCGCGCAGTTGACCTTCGTTGGCGCCCGGAGCGGGCTGTTTCGAAACGGTAGCCGGGGGAAGCGCGTTCGGTGCATCGATCTGGGGGGGATATCCGGGCCTTGTGGCTGGCCGCTGTACGGTTCGCGCGACCGATGCCTGTGCCGGCTGGGCGCGCACGGCGCCGCTGGACAGGTCGGATCTTGGAGCCACTGTCGCCGACTCTCCGCGAGCCGTCGCCGTCGATTCCCCGCGAGCTGCCGGCGTCGATTCTCCGCCCAGACCCTTGAGTAGATCTTCGAGCGCGACGGTGCGATCGAGGAGCGCCATCCGAACCAGGAGCATCTCGATCAGAAGCTGCTGCTGCGAGCTCTTTCTGAACGTCGGCTCGAGAGCGTTGACGGCGCTCAGCATGCGAAGCAGATCACCGGCGGTGAAGAGATCCCGCCTTTCCCTGAGGGCAGCGGCGGCCGTCGCCGACACTCCCTCCGCTTTCCCATTCAGGACGACGGTTAGCTGAGCGCGCAGAATATCGGCGAAGCCGGAAAGAAAAACCCCGAAGTCGACGCCGGCATCGGCCAGCCTGTTGACTGCGCCGAAGATTTCTCCGGCGCGGTGGCCGGCGATGATGTCGACGATCGCAAGGAACTCATCCTCCGGCACGAGAACGAGAGCCTCGCGAACGCGCTCCGCGGTCACCGCTCCTTCGCCGATCGAAATTACCTGGTCGGTGAGGCTCAGAGCGTCGCGCATGGAGCCGTCCGCGGCGCGCGCGATCATCGACAGCGCGTCGTCGGATGCCTTGACTCCTTCGTTGTCCAGCACAGTCGAGAGACGCCGGGTGATGTCGGCGAGTCCGATGCGCTTGAGGTCGAAGCGCTGAAGGCGACTGAGAACCGGCGCCGCGGTCTGGGCGATTTTCTGCGGCTCCGTCGTCGCGAATACAAAGATGACGCGCGGCGGCGGCTCCTCGAGGATCTTGAGCAGCGCGTTCCAGGCCTCGCGCGTCAGCATGTGCGCTTCATCGACGATGTAGACCTTGTATCGGTCGTCACCCGAGGGCGCGTACATGGCTCTCTCGCGCAGGTCGCGCGCGTCGTCCACGCCGCGATTCGAGGCGGCATCGATCTCCACCACATCCAGACTGGACGACCCGCTCCAGATACGCTGGCAGGAGATGCACTCTCCGCATGGCTCTCCGTCCTCGCGCTTGTTCTCGCAGTTGAGCGCCATTGCCAGCACACGGGCGAGCGTCGTCTTGCCCACTCCGCGAGGTCCGCAGAGTAGGTATCCGTGCGCGACGCGGCCCCGGGCGATTGCCCCACGCAGTGTGTTCGACACGTGCGACTGGACGGCTACGTCAGCGAAACGTTTTGGGCGGTATTTGCGGGCGAGTGCGAGAGACATTGCGAGGCGGGAGTACCCCAGGTCTTACGGAGCAACGTTAGACACCGCATGCCGCTGCTACCTTCGGGGTCCTGACGGAGTTAGCGGGCTGACGCCCTCCGGGACCTGGGGCACTTCTAATATAGCTTCGCGGCTCAAGACTCGGGAGCTAACTGGCTATCAAAAAAACAACAAAGAACAACTTATGACTACCGGCCAGGGGCTCTCGGCGAGTCGGCTTTGGGCGACGTGCGGGCCGTTACTCTGTGGACACTATCCAAGTGGTTTGACGTTAATGATCGCAAACCCCTGCGCCGGCTCGCGCGCACCAAAACAGCCCGCTCGTAGCGCACCGCCGACCCGCCAACAGCCCTCGGCCGGTAGTCGTAAGTTCGCAGTTCTCCGTTCGTAGTTCCCCAGAAAAAGATAGGCCCCGCCATTTCTGACGGGGCCCTTGAATCGCTTTCACCGGAGGCGCACGCGCCCGGTAGGTGAGTTACTTCTTCTTCTTTACCGTTACCGTCGGGGTCTTGATCTTGGTCGAGTCCATTACGACCTTCGGAACCGCGACCGTGGTGGTCTGTGTGCCGACGTCGACCGTCGGTGTGTGAATCGTGTCCGTCTGCGTTCCGACGACCGGCTTCTCCACCTGGTACTCTCCCTCTCCCGTCTTCTTGCATGCCGAGATCGATACAACGGCCAGCATGGCCGCTACTACTGCTAACTTGCGCACGAGTCGCCCTCCCCCACCAAGAGTGTGTTCGCCGGAAGACCCGGCAACATCGCGAAAATACTCAATCCTCAAAAGCCTCGCGCTGCTTCTTCCGAACGCGACGAAGCTCATAGACCTGCGCTACCTCGCCGCCGATGATGAAAATGAAGGAGGCGTAGTAGACCCAGACTACCGTCAATACCAATGCAGCGACCGTGCCGCTATAGAAGGAGCCGGGGTTAAAAGAGCGCACATAGGCCGAAAAAGCCCGTTTTGCCACCTCCAGCATGACGCCCGTGAACAGCGCGGCGATCAGGGCGGTCTTCCAGCGGATTTTGCGGTGGGGCAAAAACTTGTACAGCGAGAAGAACATCGTCGCTATGAACGAGAACGCCAGCAGCTGGCCGAGGTTGTACTCGAGCTGTCCCATCAGCTCCTTCCGAATGCCAAGGTCGGCGAGAACCAGCACGCCCCGGGTCGTCGCGATCGCGAGGTAGGCGCTCAGTGCCGTATAGGCGACGAGGAGGAGGCTCGAGACGAGGGTCATCTCGATGTCGAAGATCTTCCCCGCGATTATTCCGCGATCCGTATCGATATCGAAGATTGCGGCGAGCACCGTGCGCAGGGATCCGAAGAGGCGCGTCGAGAACCAGACGAAACCGATGGCGCTGTACACCCCCAGCGAGCCTCGCCGTTTGATCACCTCGTCCAGAATGCTCGCTGCCGGCCCCGAATCCCCCGGCGGGTGCGGGGGAAGAAACTTGTCGACGATGGTGAGCACTTCCGCGGATGTCGTGTCGGGCGACTGGTTGAGCAGATAAACCAAGGCGGTCGCGAGCAGCAGGAAGAACGGAACGGCGGCGAGGAGAATGTTGAACGCGATTCCGCCCGCCAGAAAAAAAACGTTGTCTTCGCCGCTGTTGTCCCAGACTCGCTTCGCGTAGTCGCGAAGCAGCCAACCGAGCCGGGCCGCGAGCCCGCGCTGCGGCACTAGCTGTCTTTGTAAGCCGCTTTGCTTTCGGCGATGCGCTGCTCCAGCTCGCCGCGCGCTTCACGAGCCGCGGCCCGCCCGGCGTGGAACGCGTTCGTCACCCGTCGCTTCTTGTCGTCGACGGCGCCGAGTGTCGCCTCGATGCGCTCGCCGACCGTGGCGCGGACTTCGTCGAACTTGTCGGCGACCGTGCCGCTCACATCCGCGACGAAATCGTGGGCCGCGTCCTGCGCCCTTCGGGCTCGTCTGGCAATGACCCGGCGAGTCTCCTCGCCGCTCTGCGGGGCGAAAAGGAGCGCTACCCCGGCGCCAAGCGCGAGCCCGATGAGGAGGGGGCCGATTCCAGCTTCGCGTTTTTCGACGATGACGTAAGGTCCGCCATAGTATTGCTCGTCGTCATCGTACAGATCGTCCTCGTCCATTCCCTTCCTCCGATTCGTTAACGCTTCTTTGGCTTGGCCTTGCCTGGGCTCCCCGACGCTCGGGCCGGAGCCTTCGCACTCTTTCCGGCTGGTGCCGACGAGTCGGCAGCTTTAGCCACGCGTGGCGCTCCGTTGGCGGCGCCTCCCGTCCCTTGGCCCTCGGTGGCCTTTCCATTGAGAAGCGATGCAATCTCCGCGCGAACGTCGGCGGGCGTCATTCCCACCACGGTCGCGGTGCGAGCGGAATCACCGTTGGTCGAGGCAAAAGCGCGAAGCACAAGCTGACGACGGGTATCCGCCAAGGTCGCCCCGGGCGGAACCGTGATGGACACATTGGCTTCCTGACCGCGACGGAGGTGGCGCGGCATGATGTCGGCCGCCTTGATCTTGTCGCCGCGCGTCATGATCACCGCCCGCTCGACAGCGTTCTTCAGCTCTCGCACGTTGCCCTGCCAGTTGTGCGAGAGAATCCATTCCCACGCCGCATCGTCGAAGCCGGTCATCGGCTTGCCGTTCTGCTCTGCGAAGCGCACGAGAAACTCGTTCGCGAGCAGCTTGATGTCGCCAACCCGCTCGCGCAGCGGCGGGAGAAACAGCTCGACCACCGCGAGACGATAGTACAAATCCTCACGCAGGTCACCATCCGCCAGCGCCTTCTGGAGATCGCGATTGGTCGCGGCGAGGATACGAATGTCCACCTCGATTTCCTTCTTGCCGCCGAGCCGCCTGATCGTTCGCGATTCGATCGCGCGAAGGAGCTTCACCTGAATGTCGGGTGGCATCTCCGCCACTTCGTCGAGGAATATCGTTCCCCCATCGGCCATCTCGAACGCACCGGGCTTCTCGTTGGTCGAGCCGGTGAAGGCCCCCTTCTCGTGCCCGAACAGCTCGTTCTCGAGGATGTCCTTGGGAAGTGCTGCGCAATTGAGGGCGAAGAACGGACCCTTCGCCCTCTCGCTCTTGGCGTGGATCGCACGCGCGACCAGCTCCTTGCCAGTGCCCGACTCGCCGAAGATCAAAACGCTCGCAGTTGAGGGAGCGACGGCTTCGATGATCTGGTAGACCGCGCGCATCTCTTCCGATTGTCCCGTCAGCTCGCCGAAGTGCGTGAGCCCCTCGAGCTTGGACGACAGCTCGCGGTTTTTCTGCTGCACGTTGAACTTCTCGAGCGCCTTCGGAATGAGCGCCTTCAGGCGATTCAGCTTGTCGGCGGTGAGCGGCTTCTCGACATAGTCGTACGCGCCTTCGCGCATCGCCTGCACCGCCGAATCGACCGTTGCCTGACCGGTGACGATAATGCACTCGGTCGGGATGGCGCGGGTCTGCAGCTCCTTGAGCAGCGCGAGCCCATCCACCTTCGGCATTTTCAGATCGGCGAGCACGATACCAAAAGCCTCGGCGACGAGCTGGTCGAGGGCTTTCTGCCCATCGACGGCAACCGCGACCTCGTATCCTTCGTCGCGCAAAATGGCGCTCAACCCTTCGGTGATAGAACGGTCGTCGTCCGCGATGAGTACTTTGGCGTGCTTTATCTCAGGCTTTGGAATGGCTTTTTCCTTCTGGTAAGATGGTTAATATAACGCTCGGGCCGTGCTGCTCGACGCTGACGCCAATGCGGCTCGCCAGGCGTTCGATATCGGACAAAACAGCCGCCGCGGCGTCGCCATAAATCATTAGCTCGATTCGACTTCCAGCGCCATGTCCGCCGGGCACTCTAAGCGTTCCGGCCGCCTGCGCAGCCAGTACCGAAGCGACCAGCGCGAGCAGTCCATCGGTCAGCTTGCTTGCCTCCTCAACCTGAGCCGACGCGCGTTCTGCAAACGATGTCAGCTCCAACGCCGGTTCGCGACCCGCTCGACTGCGCACAACCTCGACATTCACAGCGACGCCACTGAGGGCGTTCCTGAGCTCGTGCCCCGCCCGCCGGATTATCTCACGAACAGCCTCAGGAGCTTCCTTTGCCTGGCGACGAGCGTCAGTCACTCAGATCCGCGTCATCGGGCGCTGCTTCAACCACGGCGAGATCCGCGTGCGGCTGCGGCTTGTGCTGTTCGACAGGCTTGACGAAACGATCGACGATCTCGCGCGTGTTGACCACTGCCAGCTGCGTGAACAGAAAGGTGAACTTCTCATCGTAGGCCTTGGCGAGACGGGACTTCACGTCGGCCGGCAGATCCCAGAACCTCTTCTTGAACGGGCCAATCGCCTTTTTCCGGGTCTTGTAGATGAACTGTTCGTCGGTATCGGTTGGCTTCCGCTCGTCCTTCGCGTTCACGTGCAGCCACTCGTAGATCTCCTTGCGCAGCGCCTCCGGAATGTTGTCGAACAGCATCGTCTGGAAGTTCGTCGCGAGGTGAATCTCCGCGGTTTCCGTGCGTGGGAAGTTGTGGAACGCGGCGTCAGGAAGCGTCGAAGCACCGTGCTGAACCGCGCCCGCAAGCCCGTACTTCTCGCGCGCGATCTTCGAGAGCCGCGCGAGCGTGTCGAAGTCGATCTTCACGTCCGCGATGCTGCCATCGGCGAGCACGACGCCGCCGTGCGTCGTTCCCGACTGCACGCTGATCTTTGAGAGCCCTTCGGTTCCCGGCGAACGCTTCGCGAGGGTCGCGTTGAAGCCGTCCATGTAGGTCACGAGCTCTTCGACGGTCGAATTCTCGGTGCCGACCTCGCCGATCTCTCCGCCGATCGAGATGTTCACGCCCGCGGGCTGCAATCCTCTTACCGTCAGCGCTAGCTCGACTCCCTGCTCGTAGTTCGTCCGCTGCTGTTCGTTGAGAGTCGGCTTGGAGAGATCAACCAGAGTCGAAGTGTCCACGTCGATGTTGTAAAAGCCCGCCGCAATGGCTTCGCGCGCGAGCTGCTTCACGCCATTTACTTCGGTAACCGGGTCAACGGCGAACTTCTTGACGCTGACCTGGAAGTGGTCGCCCTGTATGAAGATCGGTCCGCGGAACCCTTCGCGCAGCGCTGCCGCCATCATCACGGCCACATACTCTGCCGGCCGCTGATCAGTATAGGCTATCTCCGAGCGAGCTATCTCCAGGATGAGCGCTCCAACCTTGAGCCTCACGGCGGACCGGAAGATCGAGCGACCGGTGTCGTACGCCATGCCGCGAATGTTCATGGCGGGAACAGTGAAACCACCAGTCAGGCCCTTGCCACGAGAGAGATACAGATCGTGGATCGACGACGGCTGCACGCCTACCGCCTGTCCGATCTCCCAAATCAGCCAGCGCGCGTCCTCGCGATCGTCAGGCTCCCCGAACACGGCGGTGTACGCAAGCTTGTCCATCGCCGGAGATGCGATGGGCGACTCGTCGTGAACGGTCACTCGGCCGTCCAGAACGGTCACTGCTTTACCGAATGGATTTACAAACATGTAGGTCACAAACTCGTTTGGGTTTACGGTCGTCGCAATACTCACGAAATCTACTGAAACCGGTGCCGCCCGTAGCCATCAGCGGGCCCGCCCCCAGCCCCTGGCCGGCAGCCTTCTTTGTTTTTTCAATGTTCGATAGCCATACTAAACCATGAAGCGGGGATCACTCTTCGGTAGCGCGTCCCACTCCTTCTTCGCAGCATCGGCGCCGGGCCGGCCCAAAAGGGCATAGGCGAACTGCTTCCCGAGCTCCACACCCGGCTGATTGAACGCGTCGATCCCGTACAGTTGTCCGGCGTAGGCCGTCGCGATCTCGAGGAGCATCATGAGCTGGCCGACGTGGGCCGCATCGACGCGGTCCAGGTGAATGGTCATGTTCGGCCGCTCCCGCCGGGCCAGCGCGCCGGCTGTGGCACGCTGCTCGATGTCGATCAGCTCGCTGAGCGAATGCCCAGCCAGGTAGCCGAGCTCTTTCACGTCGGAAAAAGCCGCCGGGATTTTCACATCCGTCGAGCGCTCCTTAACCGCGACGAACGTTACAGTCTTGTCGGCCGGTCCCTCCATGAACAGCTGCACCTGGGCGTGCTGGTCCGTAGCGCCGAGCGCCGCTAGTGGCGTGGATCCCACAGAAGTCCCGTCGGACCGCTTCTTTCCGAGGCTCTCTGCCCAGAGCTGGACGAACCAGGCCGCGAAATCACGCAGAGGATCCGAATACGGCATGAACACGGCAATCGACTTTTTCAGTTTTGTGTCGGAGAGCCACTGAAGCATCGCGTACACGCCGGCCGCGTTCGCCGCGAGCTCCGATTTGTCGCAGCGGCTGGCCATTTCGCCCGCACCAGCCAGTAGTGATTTCACGTCTATGCCGATGAGCGCTGCCGGCAATGTCCCGACCGGAGTCAGAACACTGAACCGGCCACCCACGCTCGGCGGAATGTCGACCG
>DASWBC010000488.1:0-3331 GCA_036390815.1 Gemmatimonadaceae bacterium | reverse complement strand
ACACCGGATGCGTTGTCGGCCGCGCCGTTGTAGATGGAGTCGCCATTCACCACCGGGCCAATTCCCAGGTGGTCCCAGTGGGCGCTGTAGGCGACGTACTCGTCACGGACCGTCGGGTCTATTCCACGGACGAGTCCGACGACGTTGTTCGCCGACATGTGCTGCACGCTGTTGCGCATCGACGCGTCGATGATGATTCCGGTTGGAACCGGGCGGAAATCGCGGGACTCGGCGCGCTTGCGCAGATCGGCCATGTTGAGTCCGGCCTGCGAGAGAATCACCGTCGCTGCGCTGTCGGTGATCCAGCCGCGCACCGCGATCGGAGGCGGCGCCGCCGCCGCGCGCGGAAGGAGACGGTGCTCGACCGAATTGGAGCCGACGACCACCTGCCACGGATAGCCGGCGCGCTCGGTGGTGTGCACGATCAGCATTCCCGCCGCGCCCCGGCGCTCGGCTTCCTCGAACTTGTATGTCCAGCGCCCGTAGTAGGTCATCGCCTTCGCGCCGAAGAGATTCGGCTCGGCGGCGGTGGCAGGCGGATCGTTCACCAGAACGAGCAGAATCTTTCCGCGGACGTCGGTGCCCTTGAAGTCGTCCCATTTGTACTCGGGCGCAGTGGCGCCGTAGCCGACGAACACGAGCTCTCCGTGAGCACTGCTGGCATCAGTAGCCGAGCCTGGCCAGACGACGACGTCATCGGTGAAACGGAGATTGGCGTTGGCCTTGCCAGATGCGGTGACCTTGATGGTGTTCGGATCCGCTTTTACGACATCGATCGGAACACGCTGGAAGTATGAGGTGTCTCCAACGCCGGGTTTTACGCCGAACTCCTGCAGCTGGGTCGCAATGTATTCTTCGGCGATTCGTCCGCCGCGCGTGGCCGGTGCCCGGCCCTCGAGAAGGTCGGACGAGAGAAAGCGGAGGTGTGCGTCGATTTCCTGAGGAGTGATGCGGCTGGGTTCGCGGTCTGTTTGCGCACTCGCGGTCGGGGTCGAGGCAATAGAGAGGAGCGTGGACGTGAGCAGAACGGTGGGACGAATCATCGATTTACTCAGTGTGTGTGATGGACGTCACTACATTATAGCAACTCGCAACCAGCTTTAGCATCCCCGAAGTCGCATCCCGCACCCAACGTTAGCATGGCCCGCCAGACACCACGAAGCGTGAAACGAGCAACTCCCTCCAAGCCCCGACGCAAGGTGCACAAGGTAGCCCTTGTCCTCGGCGGCGGCGGGCTCAAGGGATTCGCGCACATCGGCGTCTTTCGTGCCCTCGAGGAGCTGGGGATCGAGCCGACCGTCGTCGCTGGCACCAGCATCGGCGCGCTGATCGGAGCGGCGTACGCCCGTGGGATGCCGGTGTCGGAGATGGCCGATCACGCCCGCGCACTCAAACGACGCGATCTGTTCCGCCTCAACCGAATGGGGATGATCCTGGAGCGGCAGCACTCACCCGCGATCTACCTCGAGGAACCGCTCAGAAACATCGCGAAGTCGATTGCGACCGAGAAGAGGTTCGATCAGCTGAAAAGGACGCTCCTGGTCAACACCGTCGACATTTCCCGCGGCTCGCAGGTCGTGTGGGGATTGCCGGGTCTCCGCGACGTGAGCGTCGCCGATGCTGTCTATGCGTCGTGCGCGCTGCCGGGGTTTTATCCTCCCGGCGCGATCAGTGGGAGGTTGTGCGTCGATGGCGGTGTGCTCGACAACCTTCCGGTGTCGATTGCCGGCCGGGGAATGGATGCCGTGATCGCGGTTGATACGGGGTCGAGCGATCTCGAGCCGGAGAACGACATCGCGACCGCCGGATTCGCCTCCATCTATGTCCGCGCGGCGACGACCATGATGCACGCGCTCCAGCTGGCGCCGTTCGCTACGTGGACGCGCCCTCCGATGATTCTGATCAGGCCCAAGGTCAATCACATCGGCTGGTTCAGTTTCTCCCACACCGATGAACTGCTAGAAGCGGGGTACACGGCCGCGATGGAGGCCTGCAAGCACTATGAGGAGTGCATCACGTGGGGTCTCGGCGTCTTTCCGCGCAGGCCGATGCAGATCACGGTCGACCGGGAGAAGTGCATCGGGTGCACGCTGTGCACTGCTCTCGCGCCCGACGTGATGGCGATGGACGCGCACGGGAAAGCGTACCCGCTCACGCCGGTCGTGGAGTGGTCCCCGGCGGATGGCGACTTCGTTCACCATTGCCCCACTTACGCGATCGAAGCAACGCGACTCGAGATGGGCGGCACCCACGAGGACAAGACAACGGTTGATCCCACCAGCGAGCCGACCACCAAGGCAGGCTAGGTCTAGTGTCCGGCCGCTCCGGCGTCCGAGTCGCGAGGATCAGGCGCTCCCTGTCGAGCGCCGGTCCTCGAATCGATTCGAATGGAATGCGCGGTTCCCTGATCGCCGCCCATTGAGACCTTGTAACCCATGGCTTCCAGCGCGGCCACAGTCGCAGGCGATAAGGCATCCCGCTCTGCGAACACCTTGTCAGGAAGCCACTGGTGATGGAAGCGGCGTGCAGCAACCGCTCGCTCGATATCCATTCCGAAGTCGATCTGGTTGAGTATCACCTGCAGCACGGTGTTGATGATCGTGCGCCCTCCCGGGCTACCGACCACAGCGACCAGTTTTCCGTTCCTGGCGATGATCGTGGGTGTCATGCTCGAGAGCATGCGCTTGCCCGGCCTCGCAAGGTTGGCGTCTGAACCAATCAGTCCGGTGGAGTCCGTCAGACCGGGCTTGCCGTTGAAGTCACCCATCTCGTTGTTGAGCAGAAAGCCCGCTCCAGGAACAACGGCTCCCAGTCCATACCCGCCCTCGAGCGTGTAAGTCACCGACACCGCCATCCCGCTCGCATCGACCACCGAGTAGTGAGTAGTCTGCTCGCTCTCTGATCGCTCGGCGATTTGAGCCGGGCTCGACGGGCTGGCGCGGTCCGGCTGGATGCTCCGCCTCAATTCCGCTGCGTAGGCCTTGTTCGTGAGCCGCGCAACAGGCGGCGGCACAAAATCGGGATCACCGAGGAAACGCGCGCGATCGAGAAAGGCGCGGCGCATCGCTTCCGTAACAAGGTGGACGTACTGCGCTGAATTGTGCCCAGCAGCAGCCAGATCGTATCCTTCGAGAACATTCAACATCTCAATTAGCGCCACGCCTCCGGAGCTCGGCGGTGGCATCGAGATGATGTCGTAGCCACGATAGGTGCCGCGGATGGGTGGACGCTCCTTGGCCTCATAGCGGGCCAGATCATCCTCCGTGATCAGCCCACCAGCTCTCCGCATCTCTTCAGCGACCAGTCGCGCCGTCTCGCCACGATAAAAACC
>DASWBC010000487.1:0-3341 GCA_036390815.1 Gemmatimonadaceae bacterium | reverse complement strand
TAGGAATAGCAGCACGCGCCAGATAGTCTCGACGCTCGAGAGATCGACGAAAAGCAGTCGGCCCACGACGATGACCATCGTAGCTCCTCCGAGATACTTGAGGAGCGAGTGAATCCCTTCACGCCGGCTCAGAATGAGCAGTCCCGCGCCGAGAGCAGCGTAGCTGGCCGTCACCAACGGCGCCCAGACGGGCTCCAGAGTGCGCCAAAGAATCAGCAACACGGTGAAATAGCCCGCCGCCGCGAGCACCATGCCCTGGATCTCGTCGCCCCGCTCGGCAACCAGTCGTCGGGCGATGAAAGCCGCCGCTCCGAGCGCCACAATTTCCGAAGCCACCCACCGCAAATGGACGAAACCCGTCTCATCGAACGAGAGCTCGTGACCGGCGATTGCGAATATCACGAGGCCGATCGCCAGTTTGGCGAGTACGCGCGGACCGACGAATCGACGCGGAACGCCGTTGATGGCGAGCGCTGCCAGCACTGCGGAGGCGGGAAGGCTTTCCGGAGTCGGCACGATGCGCCCGACACCGATCAGAGTCCACAACATGGCCGCGGTCACTTCGACGTGCGCGATCTCCGCATCCGTGTTTGACTCACGAGTGAAGAGCGTTAGCGCGCCGGCTCCCAACAGCACGAGCACGACTCCCGAGAATTCATCAGGCACGCGCGGCCAGATCTGGCCGAGAAATCCGATTGCCAGTACGGGGCTCAACAGCGTCAGAAACCAGACTATCAGACTGTCCGGCGAGCTCTTGCCGCCGCCGAGGGATCTCGAGAGAGAATCGATGGCTTCCATCAATCCCTCGATGCCGCTCGTCGCAGGAGCCGCCGTGTAGCGGGGCGAGCCGAGCGCAAGCAACTGGCGCCGGAGCAATGGAGCACGCGTAAAGGCGGCGCCAGCAGCGAACACGAGAATAGTTAACGCAACAGAGCCAAGTCTCTCGGAGCCGAACGCAATTGGAGATGTCTGCATCGCGACTATCCACCAAAACGCGATGAACGTGATCCACACGATCGAATGCCAGCCGCGCATCAAATAGATGATCAGTCCAATCGCCGCGACCGCACCGAGATAGAGGGATAGCTCTGTCACCGACTGAACGGGGGCGGGGAGGATGAATGGAGTCGCGAATCCAGTCGCCACGGCCACGATCGCGAAGATTTCGCGGCGCTCCTCGAGCGCGATCCAGGTGGAAACGATTCCGAGCACGAAGAAAGCAAGTCTCGCGGCGAACATCGGGATGAGCTGGTACCAGACGGAGGCGGCGTAGGCCGTCACGTACCAGATCGCGAGCCCGCCTCCGAACAGAAGTTCGCGGAGCCCAAGATCTGAATCACCGGCAGATACCGCGTGCGGGCGAACGCGAGTCGCGGCGATGAAGAGAGAAGCGCCAACCACCAATCCGGCGAATACGCGAATGGGTGGCGTTATCCAGCCGTGATCGATCGCGTATCCGTACAGCAGCAGGATGGCGAGAACCACAAACCCGATGCCGACGCGGCTCAGCCACCATTCGGGGCTGCGCGAAGTGAACCATGACAGCGGGTCGCTGGCTTCATCCGACGCGGTCTGCCGCCGGCGCGGCGCGATTGGCGGCGTGCCGGACGATGAGGCTCGGGCCGATGCCGCGGCCTCGCCGCGCAACGGGGTCCTTCGCTCGGCTATCAACGCGTCGAGCGAGCGCTGGAGGCCAGCGATCGTCGTCTCGATCTTCGCCAAACGCGCGTCGAATTCAGAGTCTCTGGACGAGTCCATGGACCTCCGTGAGCCAACTAACGTGATCGGCGATTGAGGTCGTGTCCAGACCGCGTCGCCGATCTACGTCGCGCCTGGTAGGTTTCCTCGATGACGACTCGAGCTCCACTCTCAAATCCCGGTGTACATTTTCCCCCTCCTTTCATTTTCTTCGTCGGGTTCCTCGCCGGCTGGGCAGTCGACCGGTGGGTGCGGGGACTTCCGTTATCGAGTGGCGGCGTAGCGCTCGAGAGGGTTGGAATCGGCATCGTGATCGCGGGTGTCGCGCTCTCTGTCTGGGGCTTCGTCACCTTTCGCCGTGCGGGCACGGCGGTGATTCCGCACGAGGCCGCGAGTCAACTCGTGATGACGGGTCCGTACCGGTTCACGCGAAATCCGATGTACGTGGGACTCACGATTCAATACATCGGCGGCGCTGCCGTCATCAATTCTGCCTGGCCGCTGATCCTGCTCCCGCTCGTTCTAGTCGTGCTCGTGCGCAGGGTAGTGTCGCGTGAAGAGCGGTACCTGAGCGATGCGTTTGGCGACGAGTTCGCCGCGTATAGTTCGCGCGTGCGGCGCTGGCTGTAAAAGATGGCGAGCACGGCTCGCCATCTTTATAGCGGTCGTTTCTCTTGTCCGCCGCTCTCAACCGATGCCCGACCGCGTCCAGATTGCGAGAGTGGTACAGTTCGGCCTCAAGCTACCGCGCAGGAAAGGAGCGGGCGTAATTTGTCCCGGCCCGTAGACTTCGGCGGCCACGAGGTCACGAGTCGAAACGTAGGTGTCCAGATCTCCCGGAAACATTGACCGCCAGGGAAGTCCATCGACGTAGGTGACGAGACAGCCCTGCACGCCGCGAAGCACCGGCCCGGTCCGCCCGACAGTTTCGACAAGGACTGGCACCCCTCGAAAAGTGTCCGAAAGGCGGACCGGTTTCTGGCGATTAATCTGGTCAGGTGCAATGAAATACCCGCCACGAACCGTTGACATACGCTTGAAAAAGCCAACCTTGTCGAGGCCCACGGAGTCACGAGCCGACTGCGCCGCCCCGGTCGCAGCTTCCTCCGCCGTCAGCAGTGTCACGTTCACATGGTTGCGTGCTCTATCGCTCCGCTTCGTCGAAAACTTGGCTTCGGCGCGCACTGGTGCGTAGCCGCGTTTGCGCACCACAACCACCTGCGGACCACCGGGAACTCCGGTGAGAGTGTAATTCCCGGACGCGTCCGTTCGAGCCGCCTCGTTCGTACCGGGGACGTACACGCGTGCGTCCGGCACTGGTTTCCCATCGCTGGTCTTTACTCTCCCGGTGACGGTCACGGTTCCGCTGGTCTGCGCGACAACTGGCGTCGAGGTCTCCATCGCCGAGCTCACGCAAGCGGTAAAGGCGATGAGCGCGACCGCGGTGTTGAATGATCTGATGCTCCACATCTTCCGCCTCATTTCTGGAATTCCAGTCTCCGTCGCGCAACTCTAAAGCCTGCCGTGGGGAAGCGAGCGGAGCGATCGAAGTTGCGAGTAAAGGACGGATCTGCGCAACCGTATCGTCGAACGTGAATTGAAGAATGGGAAACGCGCTAGCGGGAATCAGGAGATTTCCAGGG
>DASWBC010000486.1:0-1560 GCA_036390815.1 Gemmatimonadaceae bacterium | reverse complement strand
GGCGTGCACTCGCTGGCGCTGGGTGAGGACAATCTCGTCGGCAGCGCTCTCCACCTCGATGTCGGGTGGAAGAAGGGCGCGCACTTCAGGGATATCTACGCCGGCAGGATGATCGACTACCAGTTCCTGGGCCGGCCGTATCAGTTTCGGCTGGAAGGAGGGCGACGCGAGCTTGGCAGCGATTGGGCCACCGAGGTGACCCACCCATTTCTCACCGATCTCCAGCGAATCTCGTGGCGAACCACGGCCGGCAACTCGAACGGGTACTTCTATTTTCTGAGGCCGGACGCGTTGGCGGCGGCGATACGACTCGAACGGTCGTACAGCGACATCGGCGGCGTGGTGCGAATCGGCCCGCCCCTCGGACGCCTGGCGCTCGTCGGCGGGTCGATCTCGTTCGAGGACGAGAGTCCCGCGACGTCCCCGATCATCGTCACCGATACGGCACTGGTGGCGGATACGAGCCGGGCGCTGATCAACAGGTACACGAAGCACCAGACGGCCCGACTCAACGGACTCTGGGGAGTGCGGAACGTTCGGTTCGTGCGGGTCAGCGGGTTCGACGCGCTGGAGGGCACGCAGGACCTTCGCTCCGGGTTCCAGCTCGCGACGTTGCTTGGCAAGGGGGCGAAATTTCTGCGTGGCAACGAGCGCGACTGGTTCGCCTCGAGCGAGCTGTATCTGGGGATGGCCTCTCCCATTTGGTATTCGGCGTTCGATGTCGCCGGTGAAGGCCGCCGCGATGAGGAAGGGAAATGGGATGGGATGCTCGCGCACGGACGTGGCGCCGTGTACCTCAAGCCCATCAACCGGCACACGCTGATTTCCGATGTCGAATGGAGTGCCGGATGGAAGCAGAGGATTCCGTTCCAGCTGACGTTCGCGGACCGCGACGGTGGTCTGCGCGGCTTCAGATCAGCCGACGTGGGAGGAGCTCGGCGCGTGGTCGCTCACATCGAGGACCGATACCTCATCGGGCGTCGAAAGCAGCTTGCAACGTTTGCGGTGTCCGGATTCGCGGAGGCGGGGAAGCTGTGGGCCGGTGATGCGCCTTTCGGCGTGAATACCCCAACTTATGTCTCGGCGGGCGTGAGCCTTCTCGGTGCTCTGCCGCCGCAATCGCGCCGAACCTTCAGGGCGGATCTGGCATTTCCCGTGAGGGGACCCAGAGGGCATGGCTGGGAAACGCGGCTCACCGTGATCGACGCCACGAGGATGTTCCGGCTCGAGCCGCGTGACATCTCCAACAACCGCGAGAGGTCGGTGCCCTCATCGGTCTTCAGCTGGCGCTAACGCGCGTTCGCTGCTAGCGAGACGGCGGGGCGACCAAATCCCAGCGCGCGAAGAACGGCAACGGAACGGGATCTCGGATCCCGTTCCGTTTGCAGTTATCAGCTCTCGGACGCGCGCGGAAACCCATCACCGGTTCCCAGCCGGAACGTCGCGCATCATCCTGCGCACCGGGATGACGAGCAATCCGCACACTACGGCGGCAATGAAGAGGAACATCGAGGTCTGCCTGAACAGGATCGGCATCTGGGGCAGCTTCTCCGGATCCAC
>DASWBC010000485.1:0-2478 GCA_036390815.1 Gemmatimonadaceae bacterium | reverse complement strand
GCCACGCGTCTCTATCGCAACCGTCTCTTGAGTGACCGCGTGCTCGTGGCCGGCGCGGCGTGCTGGTGTGTCGCGGTCTTCGCGTTGTACGGCGTCCTCGTGTGGATGCTCGATACGCCTCACATCCCGCACTACTTGCTCTTGCTCCTCGCGATCCTGGCAATCCCACTCGCGCGACTCTCAGCGGCTCCGCTGGCGCTCGCGTGGAATCGGCATCGGTGATGAAGGACAGGAAGGTGATCCTCGGTGCGACGCTGGCGCTTATCGGACTACCCGTCGCGATAGTTCCGATAGAGGCCATCTCGTTCTACAGGACGAATCGGGACAATGGCTCTTTCGTTTCCTCGGGAGAAAAAAGAGAATATCTGCTGTACGTCCCGAGTAGCTACGATCGATCCAGGGCGACGCCGCTCGTAATCAGCATGCACGGCGCGGGGCTGTGGGGCGCGGCCCAAAGGGAAACGAGTCAGTGGAACAACCTGGCCGACAAGCAAGGGTTCATTGTCGTCTATCCGTCGGGAATTGGCGGTAAAGGAGTTAGGATCTGGCGCGCAGAGCCGGGAGCCGGCCTGATGAAGGACGTCAGATTCATATCGGAGTTGATCGACACGCTCGAGAGGTCTTACAACATCGACTCCACCCGGATCTACGCCAACGGGCTTTCCAATGGCGGCGGCATGTCTTTCGTTCTCTCCTGTACGCTGTCCGACCGAATCGCAGCGGTCGGGATGGTTGCCGCGGCGCAGACTCTTCCGTGGACTTGGTGCACAGACGCGCGAGCGGTTCCGATGATCGCGTTCCATGGGACAGCCGATCCGGAGGTTCCGTATAACGGCGGTTCTTCGTGGGTATCCCCAAGACCGTTCCCGAGCACGCCGAAGTGGGCGGCGAATTGGGCACGAAGAAACGGGTGCGGACCCAACCCCGTCGAATCGATAGTCGCGACTGACGTAACTCGTCGCGCGTATGCGAACTGTGCGGACGACGCGGCCGTGGTGCTCTACACTATACAGGGAGGAGGTCACACCTGGCCTGGCGGCACCCCTCTCCCGAAATGGTTCGTCGGTCGCACGACTCGCAGCATTGATGCTACGAGTTTGATGTGGTCATTCTTTAGTGAGCACCCGCTCGTGAGGAAATAGCCGTAATCGCGGCTATGGAGCCCGTGTCCGTCGATGGCTTTGAGCAATGATGATTCGAAAGAGTGTGGACAACGATTTCGCAGCAATGTTGGCAATTATCAATGACGCGGCACGCGCCTATCGTGGAGTGATACCGGCGGACCGATGGCATGAACCCTACATGCCGGCGGATGAACTCTCGAAAGAGATTGCCAGCGGCGTAGTGTTTTGGGTGGCGGAGCGAGAAGGACAGCTGGCCGGATTGATGGGAATCCAGGACAAGGGTGACGTCGCGTTGGTGCGCCACGCCTATGTCGCCCCTGACACGCAAAAGCGTGGTGTGGGGACGACGCTCCTGCGCCACGTGCAGAGTCTGACTGACAAGCCCATTTTAATTGGTACGTGGGCAGCCGCGTCATGGGCCATCGAGTTCTATCGGCGGAACGGGTTCACCCTCGTCTCTCCAGCTCAAAAAGACCATCTCCTGCAGAAATACTGGTCAATTCCTGTAAGACAGGTCGAGACCTCGGTTGTCCTTGCAGATCGGCGATGGATGGAGTCTCAACAGCGGGTTTGAAATTGACACCAGCGGCCGACATTCAAATCGACGACGAGGTGATGCCTGCGGACGAAGCCCTCGTCGTGCGCGGATTGTTGGCGTTCAATGAGGACCGGCTTGGTCCCGCCGACGAGCGGCCGGTAAAGTTCGTCGCTCGCGACTCCAGGGGCGTTGTCGTAGGTGGCATCCTCGGTCACACGCGTTGGAGATGGCTGTACATCGCCAAGCTGTGGGTCGACGAGCGCGCGCGAGGACATGGACTTGGAACCCGGCTCATGGCGGCGGCAGAGGATCTGGCGCGATCGCGCGGCTGCACCGATGTCAGTCTCGACACGTTCGATTACCAGGCGCGGCCGTTCTATGAGAAACTCGGCTACGAGCTTTTCGGAACGCTCGAAGGGTATCCGCCTGGCTCCCGGCAGTATTATTTGCGGAAGCGACTCCGTACTTAGCCGCAATTACTCAAGGGATTACGTCCATCTCGTCAAATAGAATTACCGTTGGCCGCACAGCGAGAGCCTCGATAACGATCTGTCGCTCAAGATGGGCGCTGGCGCTTTGTTGCCTGGCGCCGCTGCCGTCGCGCGCGCAATCCTGCGCTGCCCTTCACGGCCTGCGATTGGAGAATACGACAGTCATCTCGGCGCAGCTGGTTGATTCGGGCAAGTTTGTGCCGCCGACGAGGGTGCGTCGAGCTTCACCCGAATTCTTCACCGCATTCAACACCTTGCCGGCGTTCTGTCGGGTCCGGGCGGTGGCGCGACCATCGTCGGATTCGGAGATCGGCATCGAGGTCTG
>DASWBC010000484.1:0-4693 GCA_036390815.1 Gemmatimonadaceae bacterium | reverse complement strand
AGTCCTACAGTGGCGACGGAGTACGGCACCTACACCGAGTCGTTCGATACGCCTCAGGGCAAAGGGACGGACGCCGGCAACTACGTCACCATCTGGCACAAAATCAACGGTAAGTGGCGCGTGGCTCTCGATGCGCCGAATACAACGATACCCTTGCCGGCGCCGGCCGCGGCACCGGCGGAAATGGCCAGCGTACAAGTGCTGCCCGCGAGCGGCCTCACTTGGAATGACTTCGCCCTGCCCGGCTTTGATCCCGGAATAAAGCTCGCCGTTCTGAGCGGCGATCCCGGCAAGGCAGGTCATTACGTCCTGCGCCTGCAATTTCCAGCCGGTTACAGGTTTCCAGTTCACTGGCACCCCGGCATCGAGAACCTGACGGTCGTGTCGGGAACGTTCCTGCTCGGAATGGGCAACACCGTGGATGCGACCGCCCTCAAAACGTACGGGCCCGGTGACTTCCTCTACAGTCCCCCGCGGCACGCGCACTTCGGGGGCAGCGCCGCGCAGGGGCCTGCCGTGGTTCAGTTGCATGGGGAGGGTCCGTTCCAGGTAGTGCTCGGACCGCCGAAGTAGCACGCGATGAACGTCTGGATGCGTCTCAATCTCTGTACCGCGGCGGCGCTCTTCATCACCGCCGACCTTGGAGCGCAACAAACGCCGAAACCGGCGTTCACATTCGAGGAGGTGATGATTCCAATGCGTGATGGGGTCCACCTCCAGACAACCATCATCACGCCGACGGAGAAGACAGGTCCACTCCCGATACTCTTCCGGCGGACGCCGTACGGTGTGCCGAACGGTCCCCCACCGCAGGTCCCGACCAGCTGGAAGGAACTGGCGCAGGACGGCTACATCTTCGTCATCCAGAATCTGCGCGGCCGCTTCAAGTCCGAAGGAGTCTTCAAGCTGACATCGCAGGTCGACCTCGCGGACCCAAAGGCCACGAATGAGACGACAGATGCTTACGACAGCATCGAGTGGCTGGTGAAGAACGTACGGAACAACAACGGCAACGTCGGGATGTACGGAGTGTCGTACGACGGTCTCACCACGGCGCTCGCGTTGTTGCATCCGCACCCGGCTCTCAAGGCAATGAGCGAGCAGGCATCGCCCGCCGACCAATGGATGAACGACGACACACATCGGTACGGAGCGTTACGGGAGAGCTATTCCTTCGAGTACGCGGTGCTCGAGCAGTCCGACAAGAACAAGAACACCCATTTCGACTTCGACGTCTACGACGCGTACTCGTGGTATCTCACGCTCGGCCCGTTGTCTACCATCAACGCGAGGTTCTTGCATGGGTCGATTCCCAACTGGAACGACATCGTCATGCATCCCGATTACGACGCGTTCTGGAAGAGGGAGGCGTGGGTCAGCCAGCTGCATTCTTCAACGGTACCGAACCTCAACGTGGCCGGATTCTGGGATCAGGAGGATCCGTGGGGGCCGTGGCAGATCTTTCGTCACTCGGCGGAGAACGATCCCGACCACAAGAACTTCATGGTGGCGGGGCCGTGGTATCACGGGGAGTGGCAATCACCAAAGGGTGACAGCATCGGTCTCATCGCGTTTGGCGGACACGAGAGTGCGCGCGAATTTCGGGAGACGATCGAGGCTCCATTCTTTCGCTATTACCTTTGGGGGCGCGGCGCCAAGCCGACCTGGCGAGCAACGACGTTTCAGTCGGGCGCGAACCGCTGGCGGACATATGCCGAGTGGCCTCCGGCTCAAGCGAAGCGGACGAATTTGTATTTCCACGCCGACGGTACACTGTCGTTCGACGCACCGCGGGGGTCGGGCTCGCAATTTCGCGAGTACGTCTCGGATCCGGCCAATCCGGTTCCCTACAGGCAACGGCCTATCTCTCCGACGTATCCGGGGGGCGACTGGCGAACGTGGGAGGTAGCGGACCAACGGTTTGTCGACAACCGGCCTGATGTGCTGACCTACGTGAGCGCGCCCCTCGATCACGACGTGACGATCACGGGCGAAGTGGCGGCTGACATCTTCGCATCGACTTCGGGTACTGATGCTGATTTCGTCGTGAAGCTGATCGACGTGTATCCGGAGAACGCTCAGGCAAACCCCTGGGACGCCGACAATGGTCCCGCGCCGCATGCTTACGCACAATCGATGAATGGGTACGAGCTGCCAATTGCCATGGAAATCCGGCGCGGTCGTTACAACTCGAGTTACGAGCATCCTCGCCCGCTCGTGCCGAACACACCGGTCGAATGGAAGATCCCGCTGCGCGATCGGGATCATGTCTTTCTCAAGGGGCATCGACTGATGGTGCAGGTGCAATCGACGTGGTTTCCGCTGATCGACCGAAATCCCCAGCGCTTCGTGCCGAGCATCTATCAGGCGACGGCGTCCGATTTCGTCAAGGCGACGCACCGCGTGTATTCGACACCGTCGTTGCCGTCACACGTCGTCTTACCGGTAGTGCAGTAGCGACGCGTGCCACCGGATCCGCATGGCCGGTCCACCTCCCGGACTCTCTCCGTGAGCGCCGCCACGCTCAATTTCTTTTTCCTTGCCATTGTCCTCGGTGCGCAGGAGGGCTCCGGCGCGCGAAGTGATTGGCCGGCTTATGGTGGCAATTCCGAGGGAACGCGCTACTCGTCGCTGACGCAAATCAATCGCTCCAACGTCGGTCAGCTGCAAGTCGCCTGGCAATACGATCCTGGCGAGGGCACACCGAACGGACGCTTTCAGGCCCAACCGATCGTCGTCAACGGCATACTGTATAGTGTGACGCCCGGAAGCAGCGTCGTCGCGCTCGATGGTGCCACGGGAAAAGTGAAGTGGTCCTGGAAATCCGGAGAACGAAGCGTCGGCCGCGGCATCACCTACTGGACAGACGGGAAGGAGCAACGACTGCTGGCCGGCTTTGGCCGGTACATCTACGCGGTTGACGCCGTCACCGGGAAACCCTTCGATGATTTCGGGCTTGGCGGCCGCATCGACCTTCACTACGATCTGGGGCGGGATCCGAAAAGCCAGTCGGTGAGTCTCACTACGCCAGGTGTCATCTACAAGGATCTGTACATCGTCGGCGGCCGGACATCGGAGGAGTTGCCGGCGTCGCTCGGAGACATCCGCGCTTACGACGTCCGCACCGGAAAACTTCGCTGGACGTTCCACACCATTCCTCGTCCCGGCGAGTACGGTTACAAGACCTGGCCGACAAAAGCGTGGACGTACACGGGAGCGGCCAACAACTGGGCCGGTATGGTTGTCGATGCTAAACGCGGAATCGTCTACGTCCCCACCGGATCAGCCGCGGCGGATTTCTACGGCGCCAATCGAGTCGGCGATGACTTATTCGCCAATACACTGCTGGCGCTCGATGCGACAACAGGCAAACGCATCTGGCATTTTCAGGGCGTCAAGCACGACATCTGGGATCGCGATTTTCCGTCGCCCCCAACGCTCGTGACGGTGGAGCGTGACGGCAAACGGATCGATGCGGTGGCGCAGACGACCAAGCAGGGCTTCGTGTTCCTGTTCGAACGCGCCAACGGCACGCCGCTCTTCCCGATCGAGTACCGTCGCGTTCCGCCGAGCACGGTCGAGGGTGAGGTCGCGGCGAGGACCCAACCGTTCTCGGTGAAACCGGTGCCCTTTGCCCGGCAGCTGTTGACTGTCGACATGTTGACCACGCGAACGCCACAGGCGCACGAGTGGGCTCTCGAGCAATTCAAGTCACTTCGCAGCGACGGGCTGTTCGTCCCGTTCATGGTCGGCAAGGAGACCGTGGTCTTCCCAGGATTTGACGGCGGTGCAGAATGGGGCGGCTCTGCCCTCGATCCAACTACCGGCGTGTTGTACGTGAACGCCAACGACATCGCGTGGACCTCGAGCATGCGCCGCGCGGCGCCGGCCGCGAGTCTGGGCCGTCAGACGTATCTCAATCAGTGCGCGGGGTGTCACGGAGAAAACATGTCGGGACGCGGTACAGAGCGCTTCGACCCGAAAGCGATCGCCCCTTCGGGATTCCCTTCGCTCGTCGACATCGCGACGCGACGCACGTCCGCACAGGTTGCGGCGATCATCCGAAATGGATCGGGGCGCATGGCGGGATTCGCTTCCCTTCCGCCGGTAACGCTGACTGAACTCATTCAGTACGTCATGAGCGGCAAGGCGAAAGCGGCGATGCGAGGCCCGCCCTCACCGACCGACATGAAATACGACTTCACCGGCTACCACAAGTGGTACGACCCCGACGGCTATCCGGCGGTGGCTCCACCCTGGGGGACGTTGAATGCGATCAACCTGAATTCCGGAGAATTCGCCTGGAAAATTCCCCTCGGCGAGTATCCGGAGCTGGCCGCACAAGGTTTGAAGGACACGGGCACCGAGAATTATGGCGGGCCCATCGTCACTGCCGGCGGGCTGGTCTTCATCGGTGCGACCAACTACGACAAGAAGCTGCGTGCGTTCGATAAGGACACGGGGAAACTCCTATGGGAGGCGGTGATGGTGAACTCCGGCAATGCAACGCCGATCACGTACGAGGTGAACGGAAAACAATTTGTCGTGATCGCGGCGTTTGGCGGTTACGCTGGAGCCCGCACCGGTGTCGCCACGTCAGCGCCGTCGAGCGGCGCGTTTGTCGCATTCGCTTTGCCGTAAGGTTGGCTCGATATCCTTCAATCGGGACTGCAGCCACGCACACCAGGCTGCA
>DASWBC010000483.1:0-3449 GCA_036390815.1 Gemmatimonadaceae bacterium | reverse complement strand
CGAATCGTATCCACTGGGCGTGAAACGCCAGAGGATGGCGCCATCCGCCGCGTCGATGGCCAGTGTCTTCCCGTACGTGGTCGTGACGAAAAACACGTCGTGCGTCCCGCCGTTGGTGCGGACGCCGTGCAAATAGATGGCGGCGCCATCGACGGTTCCGTCGAGTGATACCTGTTGCCGGCGCAGCGTGGCGACATTCCCCGCGGTGATTCCGGTCGGGTCGGCGGATGCGCTGGATCGGCCCGCATCCCAACCGAAGCGCGTCCAGTCGTGGGCGCTGGCAATGCTGTTCACACGCGGCGCCGACGCTGCATTCTGCTCCTGTGGGGCTCGCTCAGCGGGCGCAGCTCCGCATCCCGAGAGCGCAAAACAGCAACCGAGACAGAAGATGCTTCGAAAGGGATTCATGGCGAGAGGTCCCCTGGGGGACAGGAGGCTGATCAATGAGGAAGACCCAATCAAGATAGGGGCATTGTTCGCGATGCGTTACAGTTGGGTGGTTGTGGCAGTCCTCATGTAATGCCCCCATCCTCCGCCAGCTCCGACCATCAGATCCGAACGATCACGGTTGATGGGCAGAAATTCTTCGTAGCTCTGCGAGTAACCCACGACGGAGTCGAGCACATCGGTCGCCTGATGTTCACGGAGGCGTCGACCGAAATCGCGTATCAGGACCACGGCGGCGTTCCTGGCGTGAGCGTGGAGGATGCCGTGAGCAAAGCCAAGGAATTCTCGGACGGCGAGATGGTGCAACGTTGTCACCGCGCATTGTCCGAGAAGCGGCGCTACGGCAAGCTCCGGCGCGCGACCGACAGAGTGATCGAGAAGATCAAACACCTCAATCGAGTGGCCGTCGGCCTGGAGAAGGGGCTTCTAGACACCCAGAAAGGCAAGCTCGAGCTCGACCAGGCTCAGGCCGACCTGCTGGAGATCGTGCAGTCGCTTCGACTCTACGCGGGTGTCGAGGACGAGCCCGACGAGGCTCAACTGCAACACTGAACTACAACTGAAGTTGTTCGGTGTCAGCGCGGGGTCGCCGCCTCATCGGCAGAGGGCCCGTAGCTGCCAGGGATCGGAACGTCGAGCAACCGCAGGTACACGCCGAGCTGCGCGCGATGGTGCGCGAGGTGTGTGAGCATCGCGCTGCGGAGCAGCTGCGCCCGCGGAGCGCTGAACACGACCTGGCCGCGGAACTTGAGCGTCCACTGCGACATCGCGTGATCCCAGGTCATCTCCTTCACCAGTCGCCGAAATTCCCCGCTCACGTCGTCGAAGATCTCCACTCGCTCTGCGCAGCACGATGGCTTGGGCTCGAGCGGCTGTGTGCCCCCGTCGTATTCGTCCCGGGTCAGCATCATGATTCCGAAACCGGGTAGCTGTGCGACGTGCGTCGCGAGCTCGTCGAGCGTCCTCGACTTCTTGTGCGGGCGCCAATCATCCTTGCCGTCGGGAACGCGCTCGAGCATGCGCCGGGTCGTTGCCATCTCCACGTCGAGGTCGGGGAACAGGAGCGTCGCTGGATCCAACGTTCTCTGCGGATCCAACGTTCTCGCCGGGTCGCCATTCGTCCCCGCGTCCGTACGATTTGCCACGTCGTCAAGGGTGGCCGAGTGTGTCGAAGGTGCCGAAGTTTGAGCCATGACTGAGATCAGGGTGAGAATTAATTGAATATTAAGGGTCAGGCGATTCCGGCGGCTACTGGCAGCGGACGCGCGTTTGCCGCCCTTGCCGCGGCCGGAAGTATCTGGGGCACCGGCTTTCTTTTCGGGAAATGGGCGCTCACCGATCTGTCGGTGGGTCAACTGGTGCTCTACCGATTTCTGTTCGCCTCGATCGGCTTCGCGCCGGCGACGTGGCGCGCCCTCCGAAATCCCGCGACGCGGATTGCGCGCCAGGATTACACTCTGATCGGCGTCGCCGCGCTCGTCGGCGTGCCGGTGCAATTTCTGATTCAGTTCGCGGGGCTGGCGCGTACGACCGTATCACATGCCTCGCTCATGATCGGCGCGCTGCCGGTCTTGTTGGGGGCGGGATCAGCGTGGTTCGCCCATGAGCACGTGACGAAGGGACGATGGCTCGCTCTAATCGCGTCGATGATCGGCGCGGGGCTGATCGCCTTCGGGGCTTCGAGCGGAGAGGCCGGCGTTCAGGCGAGTCTGAGCGGAGATCTGCTTGTCCTGCTGTCCCTGCTCGCCGGCGTTGCCTGGATCCTCATCACGCAGGCACTCATGAAGACGGGGCGCTACTCCCCGGTGAATGCGAGCGCCTACGTGATGACGGTCGGCACGTTGATGGTTTTCGTCTGGGTGATCGCAACCGAAGGACTTCCTCCGGTTCACCTCTCAGCGCGCACGTGGACGTCAGTCGTTGCGCTGGGGGTTCTCGCCACGACCGTCACGACCTATTTATGGAACTGGGGGCTCTCGCACGTTCCCGCTTCGCAGGCCGGCGTCTTTCTCAACTTCGAGCCGGTCGTGGGCACGCTACTCGGCGTGATCCTGTTGCACGACCTCCTGGGATCGTATTCGATTCTCGGAGGGCTAATGGTCATTGGGGCCGCGGTTTTCGTCGCGGCCAAGTGAGCATCAGTCGCTAACCCGGCCCTTTCGCGGGATCCTTCCGCACTCCTTGCAGCCTTCAAGCGCTTCTGATAGCGCTCCTTCCACCTTCTTCCCATGCTGGCAATACCCTTCATTGCAGTGAACGCAATTCTTATCGTTCCCGACCCCACCTACAGTGATTCCGTGAACACATTTACCAAGCGGCTGATAGTAGTGTGACATTTCAGAACCCTCTTTGCTCGATAGACCGGCTCTGAGCTTCCACCTCTGGAGTTACCGAGGCATGTATTCGAGTCAGCGCCGTGGCGAACGATGCATTCGTCATTTCCTGTCCTAGCCGGAGCGCCTCTCTCGCTGCCTCGTCGACTAAAAAGCGAAGATCGCTGGCGGAGTAGCCCTGAAGTACCAGGGCCAACAGCGTGAGATCGACCTCCGACGCAACAGGTCTGCCTTGAAGATGAAGCGAGAGCATTTCTATCCGCGCTTCCAGGTCAGGCGGTCCAACGTAAATGTGCTTGTCCAGACGACCGGTCCGAAGCACTGCCGCATCGATTTTTTCCGGCTGATTGGTTGCCGCGATCACGAAGATCCGTTTCTCCGCACACCCATTGAGATGCGCGAGAAACTCGTTCACCTCTTCGGCTTTGTATTGCTGATGCCCACCAAGGTCTCCACGAGATGGGACCATTGCCTCGAACTCATCGATGAAGATGATCGAAGGAGCCTGGTCCGCGGCATCGTCGAATAGCTGGCGGATTTTGACTACGCTTTGGTGGATATACGCGCTCGCGATCTCGGACGGGATTATTTCAATGAAAGACTGACCCAGCTCCTCAGCCAGCTGACGCGCGATGTACGTCTTCCCACAACCGGGCGGTCCATACAGCA
>DASWBC010000482.1:0-1684 GCA_036390815.1 Gemmatimonadaceae bacterium | reverse complement strand
ATGGAGAGCCCTGACGGAAACCGATTCCGATGGCTCGTTGCTCG
Organism: Gemmatimonadaceae bacterium; assembly: GCA_036390815.1. Taxonomy (GTDB): domain Bacteria; phylum Gemmatimonadota; class Gemmatimonadetes; order Gemmatimonadales; family Gemmatimonadaceae; genus UBA4720. The sequence goes on along the minus strand of DASWBC010000482.1, from coordinate 1,640 downwards.
GGCCGCTTCGCCGGGTCAGCGCGCACATCCTTCGCGCACCTCTTTGGTCGCGGTATGTGGCCAGGCTGTTACCAGCAGCCTTCGAGTTGTCGTCATGAAGACGCCGATGACTGATGCCGTGCTAATCACAATCGATACGTGACGGCCATTCTCGCCCTGTTCGGCATCGGCGCGCGGACTCCGGGCGAGCACGAAGTGCGTGAAGCCCTCACCTGCCGAGCGAGAACCACTGACAAACTGATTCAGGTTCATTCCGAGCCGGGCGCCACGATCGGGTTGGCAACGAACGCAACGGACTCAACTCACGGCGCGTTCGGCAACGGGGCCATCGCGGTGGACGACGATTACATCGTTGTCGCTGATGCGACTCTGTACTACGTGCCTGACTTGATTCGAAAGTTGGGCCGAGCTGTCGTGCCAACGGCATCACCAAGTCAGCTCGTGCTGGCTGCTTTTCGCGCGTTCGGAACTGCTTGCACGGACCACCTCGAGGGAGATTTTGCGTTTGTGGTCTGGGACCGGCATGCGCACCGAGTACACTGCGGCCGCGACTTCACGGGACGCCGCCCACTCTTCCTCGCGGAATGGGCTAGAGGACTTATCGTCGCGACGTCGCTGGATTTGATCGCGTCCCTGCCAGGTTTCAATCCGCGCGTAAACAACACGGCCGTCGGAGCGGACGCCGCCGGGCTGCTGTTCTCCCTCGACGACGAGACCTGCATGCGCGGAGTCCGATCGTTGCGCGCCGGTTACGCAGCGCAGTGGGCCCCCGGGGAGACGTTGCGCACAGAGCGGGTGTGGAACCCCGCACCGTTGAATACAAGTCCACTGGCGTTCGATGACGCCGCCGAACAACTGCGAGAGCTTCTCGCGAACGCGGTACGAGAGCGCCGAAGTGCAACTGCTCCGACCGCGGTGTGGATGAGTGGTGGTCGGGATTCAACCGCTGTCTTCGGGGCGGGGATGTATTCGAGGCATCGTGATTCAACCGATCATCCGCTGATTCCGATCTCACGGAGCCACCCACCTGGCGATTCGGGGCGCGAAAATGAAGCGATTGATCACATCGCGCGCTTCTGGCAAGTCCAACCGCACTGGGTGGATGCGGAAAGCATTCCGATGTTCCCGGGGTTCCGGAACAGGGGGACGTGGAGCGCCGAGCCTTTCGCACAGCCATTCGAAGGTCTTACGCGTGCCCTCGCCAGCGCCGGACGGCAGCTTGGTTCTCCCGTCGCACTCGATGGCTATGGCGGCGATTTCCTGTTCCAGGTATCGCGCATCTACCTGGCCGATCTCGTGGCGCGTGGAAAAGTACGGCGTGCAATACGCGACTGGCGCGCCATGGACGGAGCCGGAGAAGGACTGCGCGGCTTCTTCTGCTATGGCGTGCAGCCAAATCTTCCTCGGTGGGCAACACGCGCAATCGCTACAGCGCGTGGTGGCCGCCCGTTGCGCGAGTCAATGGAGCGAACGCCGCCACCGTGGATCGCTCCGCGCTTTATCCTGGAGCACGGGCTGAGAGATCGGTTCGAGTCGCTCGGCCCCGCGTCCCAGATCGGATCGTCCACTGCGGAGCGCGAGACGCGGTTCTACCTCTCTCACCAATTCTTCGCTCGGGTGAACTCGAAGATGGCGGGCTT
>DASWBC010000481.1:0-7888 GCA_036390815.1 Gemmatimonadaceae bacterium | reverse complement strand
TCGATGCGCAGCGCAGTGAGCAGAGACAGACCGAAGCAGCCGCCGAGATCGCGCGCCTGGCGCTTCGCAAGGTCACCGTCGCGGAGGCGAGCCACAATATTCTCGCAATTCTCGACGACGTCATCCCATCGAGCGGAAAGGCAATTGGCATCATCTCCCCCGATGGAACCACCATATCCTGCGTGGCCGGTCTTGGGATTTGCGAGCAAATGGAAGGCATGAATGCTCCCGTAGAGAGCAGCGCTGTTCGTGCGGCCTGGGCAACTAAGGAACCGACCTTCGTCGAGAATCTCCGCGAGCTGGCTTACAACCGTGACCGGATTCCGGAGGGGCCTGCCATCACGATCCCACTCATCGCGAGCAGTCGTCGACTCGGCGTCCTGGTTGTGACGTCTCCGACTGCGCAGCCTCAAACCGGACCGCACGTCGATGCACTGATGCGTCTCGCGGCCGCAGTCGCGCTCGCCATCGACGTGTTGCTCCTCAGCGAGGACGAGCAACGAACCCATGCGCGCGAGAGAACACTCGCCGCGGCGCTCGCGACCATGGATCAGCCGGTACTGATACTTGGCGTCGATGCGAAGGTTCAATACGCCAACACCGCTGCGATCAAGGAGTATCGCTACGAGGCAAATGAAATCGCCGGCCTGAGCGTCGACGATTTCGTTGTTGCCTCCGCTCAGCACTCTCCCCGCCAGACGATTCCCGCAATCCCGCAGGACATGCAGCTCTGGACCGGCGAGCACATTCATCGGAGAAGGGATGGGACGGAGTTCCCGGCTGCCGTGACTCTGAGCCACATTCGCGACGGGAGCGACAACATCGTTGGTCTTGTGATCGGCATCAGAAACCTCACCGAGGAGCGAAAAGTCGCTGACCACCTCGGACGGACCGAAAAGCTCGCCGCTATCGGAGAGCTCGTCGCCGGCGTCGCGCACGAGCTGAACAACCCTCTCACCGGCATCTCGACCTTCGCGCAGCTCCTCCTGGAAGACAATCTTCAGGGAGAACAGTTCGAGTCGGTGAGCCTGATCAAGCGCGAAGCCGACCGGGCGATTGGAGTGATTCGCGATCTCCTCCTCTTCGCGCGGAAGACCGACGCGCGCGATGTTCCGGTCGACATCAACACCATCGTCAAGCACACAGTGCGTCTTCGCGCTCTCGCGTCTCGATCAGGTGGCATCGAGGTTCACATGCGACTGGATGAATCCAATCCCCGGGCTCGCGGTGACGAACAGAAGTTGCAACAGGTTCTGCTCAACCTTCTTGTGAACGCCGAGTCGGCGATGCAAGGAACCCAGCTCCGTCACCTCTCGCTGACGACCCAGCGCAAGAGCGCCACCGTGCAAATCGTGATTTCGGACACTGGACACGGAATGCCGTCATCCGTGAGTCAGCGGGTATTCGAGCCCTTCTTCACCACCAAGCCGCCCGGTGAGGGAACGGGATTGGGCCTCAGCGTGAGCTATGGCATCATTCAGGCGCACGACGGAACGATCTCGGTGGAAAGCACGCCTGAAGTCGGGACGACGTTCACGATCCTTCTCCCGCTCTACAGCGACGCGACGCAGTGACCCGGATTTTGGTCGTGGACGACGAGGAAACCATTCGCCTCGCACTGCGCAAATTTCTCCGATCCCGAGGTTATGAGGTCGAGATCGCCGGTTCCGGTGATCACGCGCTCCAGCTCCTGGAGAAGGAGTCCTTCGCCCTCATGTTGTGCGACGTTCGCATGCCCGGAATGACTGGAGTCCAGATCGTTCCCCAGGCCATAGAACTGGATCAGGATCTGGCGATCATCATGTTGACTGCTGTCAACGACGCGGCGACGGCGACGGAAGTATTGTCTTCCGGGGCCACGGATTATCTGATGAAGCCCGTCGAGCTTGCCGACCTCCAGCAAGCCGTCGATCGCGCCCTCCACAAGCGCTCGGAGCTGATCGAGCAGCGCCGCCTGGACAAGCTCATTCGCGAAGAGGTTGCGCTCCGAACCGCCGAGCTCGAGCGGGAAAAGGAATCCCTTCGGCTCATGTCCATCAGCATCGCTGAGACGCTGATCAACGCCATGGAAGCCAAGGATCTCTACCTGCGGGGGCATTCTCAACGCGTCGCCGAGCTTGCAGGACAGCTCGCCCAGGAATTGGGCCTCGAGGAAAAGGTGTGCGAGGATATGAGAGTTGCGGGCCGTCTTCACGACGTGGGCAAGATCGGCATCAGCGAGGCAATCCTCAACAAGCCTGGACGGCTCACCGCCGATGAATTCGAACACGTCAAGCAACACGTGCGCATAGGGCTCGACATCCTCGCGCCACTCTTTCACATCAAGCAGCCGCTCAAGTACGTCGAGCACCACCACGAGCGTTGGGATGGAGTCGGCTATCCACTCGGTTTGTCGGGCGACGCGATTCCCCTGGGCGCCAGAATCCTCTGCGCAGCCGACACGTTCGACGCACTCACATCCAAGCGTGCCTACCGCGAGCCCTTGGAGCCCCTCGCCGCCCTCGATCATCTCCGCGCCGATGCGGGAAAGCAGTTTGACCCGCGTGTTTACGATGCACTCGTAAACGTCATAACCAGACGAGTAGCGTCCCAATCCACGGCTTCCAGCTAGGCACAGAAACTCGCTCCTTGACGTCGCGTCACCGGAGTTGTATTCGGTGTCCATACTAGAGAGCTTTCGGCGCTGGCGCACAAGGCACGCGACGTGCAGCGGGCGAAAGTCAGAAAATTCCGCGCTACCAGCGCGAGTGCTGACATTCTATGGGAGGACTAATGCCGAGCGGTGAATCAGTGGAGCCATTGCGTTTTGCGGACGACGACGATGCGGACGATCTCGGTGGCTTCAGTCGCGGCAAGCGTTCCTACGACGATGACGACGACGAAGATGGTGGCTGGGCGATCAATGAGGATCACAGCGACCGCCTGTGGGACAGCGCTGAAGACGCGGATGATGACGAAGAGGTCGATTCCGACGCTACGGTCGTAAGCGAAGGCGAAGAGGACGAAGAAGACGAAGAGGAAGATCTCTTCGGCGGGGGCGCTCCCAGGGGAAGAAGGGGCCGTCCCAAGGGATCCGGGAAGAAGCAGGAGTCGACCCTGGGCGGTGGCGGATCCGGAAGCCTTGGCGGCGGAGCCGGGACGAGCGGAAGCACGGGTTTCGGCGGCCCGCCCTCAACCGGGTCGAGCGCGGGATTCGGCGGTGGAAGCACCGCGCCAGGAGCGGCACGGACCAGCTCATTCGGGTCCCCAGCCGCACGACCGGCGGCCACGTCCACCTCCGCAAGCCGTGCTGGAGCCGGCAAAGCGGCTGGCGGCGCAAAGAAGAAAGCCGCCAAGAGCGCCTCAAAGTCGTCTGGCAGGAAGAAGCCAGCCAAGAAAAAGTCTTCCGGAGCACGGAAGCCAGCCAGGAAGGCCACTGGACGTAAAGTCACCGCCAAAAAAGCCGGTGGTCGGAAGGCGTCCAAAGGGGGGTCGAAGGCGCGCGGAAAGAGCGGCGGGACCCGCAAACGGAAGCGCTAGGGCAATAGTTTCCACTGCCCCCCGTGCGCAGTACCCGAGGCGCGGTTACTCTCAAGTGACCGCGCTTTTCCGTAGCTGACCGAGTGAGGTGTGATGCAGGACAACGACGAGCGAGAAGGTCCCTGGCGAAAAATTCTTCTGTCCGGCGGCGCGATCCTGGGCGCGGCCGCTGCCTATAACGCTTTTGCCCGAAAGGGCGTCGACCAGCTCACCAACCTGATTGGTGGCGAAGAGGGCGGCTTTGACTGGCGCGACCGAAGGGTCGCGTTCACGAAGCGCGGCAAGGGTCCGCCGATTCTTCTGATCCACGGCATTCACGCGGCCGCCTGGTCCTATGAGTGGAGAAACAACATCGACGCGCTCGCGCTAACGAACACTGTCTACACTCTCGACCTGCTTGGCTTTGGGATGTCGGAACGTCCCGCGATTCGCTACTCGGCGCGCCTCTACATTTCGCTCATATCCGATTTCGTGAGCCGAGTGATCGACGAGCCCACCGTCCTCGTCGCGACCTCGCTCTCAGGCGCCTATGCGATTGTCCTCGCGGCGCGCGACCCGCTTCGCTTTCCCGCCGTTGCCCTCATTGCGCCATCCGGGCTGGTGCGCCTCAACGAGCCCGTAGGCTTGGGTGGTGAAGCAAGCCGACTCGCCGTCGACACGCCGATTGCGGGCACTGCCATGTTCAACGCCGTCGTTTCGCGTCCTCAGCTGCGACGCTACCTGAATAACGCGTACTCGAACGATGCGCTCGTCACCCGCGAGCTTGTCGAGATCTATTACGCGACTTCCCACCAGCGTGGTGCACGTCACGCGCCGGCGGCATTTCTGTCCGGCCATCTCAACATCGACGTGCGAAATGCCTTACGCCGTTTGAGCCAGCCGGCCCTGCTCGTCTGGGGTGAGCAGGGATCCACCGCACCCGTCGAGGAATTTCGCGGCTTCCGCGAGATCAAACGCGATCTAGAGATTTCTGTTTTGTCTCCAGCGGGTGACCTTCCGCACGACGAGCGAGCGGAAGACTTTAATGTTATCCTATCCACATGGCTGAATCGCCTGTCGCTCTCCTCCGCGCCCACGCTCGACATGCTCCCTGGAACGCCCGTGGACTTGCAGCCCACGCAACAGCTCTTGTAGACGCAGCCGGAGTTCGACCAACCAATGCCTCAGCGCGAGCCGCCCCGAGCGCGCGAGCAGTCCGGTTCTACGTAGCGAGTGGATTGCTCGACCGGCCCGAGGGCACTGGCACGGGCGCGACTTACGGATACCGGCATCTCCTCCAGCTACTCTCCATCAAGATCCGCCAGCGCGAGGGACAGAGCCTGGACACCATCCGGGGCGAGATGCGCGATGTCACTGGCGATGCCCTCGAGCGGAAGATCGCAACATCGCTCGCCCCGGCGCTCGACTCCGGCGGATTCGAAGCCGTCGCCCACGACGACGACATCTCACTACGCTGGCACCGCCTTCCTGTGGCCGATGGGATCGAGCTTCACGTTCGTGAGGATTCTCCCGCTGCCCGCGAGGAAGCCGTGATCGCAATGCGCGAAGCGGTGCGCGCGGCGCTGGGCCGCGGCGACATCCGCTGAGCTCCTACATCAGATAGCGCGCGGATTTCTCCCCGCGAAGATGCTCGACCAGGGCCTTCTTTGCCGCGGTGATCTCTTCGGCCGACAACCAGTTGGCCACCGAAAAACGACGGCCCCGGCCTTCCACCGCCATCGCGACACGGCCGCCGCGCGTGACGATGAGCGCGCCGGATCCCCGTGGCTTCGACAACGGATCCTTGTCGACCAGCTCCAGGTGAAGGTTGTATACGTTCGCAGGGTCGCTTGCCGCCATGACGACGAAGCTCGCCGATGATTGATCTTCGCTCGCCACGGCCCGAAGCCATTCAACTGCGTCGGGCAGCGCGAACTGGGCACCCCCAAGGCCCTTCACGAAGTACCCACGCCTCACTTCTCCACGAAACTCGAGACGCTTGAGCTCGCGATAGATAGACCGCCACGCTACCGGGGGTCGCTCGCGCCTCCACCAGTCGCTGGAGACGATTCCGTACCGCGCCAGCCATTGACGCGCGATAAGCTCCGCTCGCTCTTCTTCGGGAAGATCGGGCCCCATCGTTCCCCGCCGCCGCACGAGCGACCAGCGACCCGTCCACCCACTCACCCCGGCGCCAAGCCGGTCCGGTCGCCTCCACTTCGGGAGTCTCCTCACGTTTGGGCGGGTTCGTGTGAATTTCCGATTTGGAGAGGGCGTATAGTCGGCCGGTAGCCAGCTCGTCGGGTCGGCGCCGGTACGCGGCACGACCGATTTCCAGCGCGCAATCTCGCGCAGGGCCTCGACCGTGTCGTTGGTCACCAGCCCCCAGGCAACCAGCTCTCGCATGGCTTCACGCACAGCGAGCATCGTTAGTCCTATGACTGCCTGAATGTCGCCGATGAATGATGCGCCGTCCTCTGCGATCGTCGCTCTCACCATTTCGGCGTTCTCGCTCAGCACAGGGTCTGGTTGCTCGCCGAGCCAGATTCCTCCCGTTCCACGCTCGAAGAAGCGAACGCGGGCGAATGGTATTGCCCCCGACTCCGGATCATAGTTCCCTTCGCCGGCCCACACCGGCTCACCTGTGCCCGTGAACTCTGATAGGATCGTCGGATCGTACGCTCTGACCCTCGCACGGAGGTAGTCGCGGTCCCAGGCAACTGGCGGACGCGCAATACCATATAGTTGTCGCACGGCCGTCGCGGTCCCCATTTTGCCCTCGAGCCGGTCTCGCTCGTCGAGATGCTGCCAGCGCTGCATGAATGCCGCGAAGTGAGGCAGGTCGACTGCTTCGATCTGCTTCCGCAATGCGGCAAGCGCGCGCCGGCGACCAATTTCGACCACTCGTCTCGAGCACCACTCGGGATCCTGCACCTCACGCCGGAATTTTCCGCGAATCAACTTGCCCGTTCTCTCCCACTCCATGAGCCGCGATTCGATCCATTCGCGTGACCAGCCGTAGCGATCGTGGATTTCCTGAACGCTCACCGGTCCGGACTGTGTGAGAAATCGCGCCAGAATTTCGCGTCGCGCAACCGACTCATTGATCGCGGCGTGACGGAGTACTTCCGGAATCAAAGCCGCGGCGTCCTGCTCAACGAGCTCTGCAGCACCGAGCACGCGGGACAGCTGCTTGGGGCCGAAGGCTGCGACGTAGCGTGGATACGTCTCCGTCAGAATGAAGCGCCATTCCTCCGCCCGTTCACGTCCGAGCTGGATCGCGATGACTCGACCTGCCTCCAACAATCTTTTGAAGGGATCTCCACGGACGCCTTCCTCCTCCGACGCGATGCGAGATCGCAGCTCTTCGCCGGAGAGATCGCCTGCGCGGTCGAGCAGGTGCGCGAGTTCGTCATCGGTTCGCGCGCGCCTGCCCGGTGCCGTTCCACGCCTTTCCGAAAGTGTCTGCTCGATGCCTTCGCGCGTGAGATCGTCACTGCCCTCTCCACCCATGACTTCGTCGAGGAGGGATCTATCGATCGATAGCAGCGCGGCTCTTTGCTCCGCCCGCGGAGTGTCGTCACCGTATAGCCAATCCATCACGAAACCGAATTGCAGGCTCGTGGCAAAGGGCGAGGGTGCGTCGGTCTGGACACTATGTACGCGGATTTTGCCGGCCGTGATTTCCGCCAGCGTCTCCTTGAGCCCCTGCATATCGAACGCGTCCTGCAGGACTTCGCGGTACGTCTCTACCAGAATCGGAAAGCTGGGAAACTGCCGCACGACTTGTAGCAGATCGAGCGATTTCAGCCGTTGAAGCCAGAGCGGCATGCGACGTCGAGGGTTGCCGCGCGGTAGCAGCAGCGCCCGCGCTGCATTCATTCTGAATCGCGCGCCAAAAAGAGATGTCGAGCCGACTTCCTCCAGCACGAGTTGCTCGGCCTCGGCGCCGGAGAGGCCGAGGAGCGATTGCAGCGGTACGCCCATGCCCAGATCGGGCAGCCGAAGCATTATGCCGTCGTCTGTCGTCTGCACTTGCAGGTCGGTGTCGTTGATCGCCTCGCGCACACGTTGGGCGAGCGCCATTCCCCACGGTGCGTTGATTCTTCCACCGAAGGCGGCGTGAATGACGATGCGCACCGCACCCGTCTCGTCTCTGAATTGCTCGATCACGATGTTCCGGTCATCGGGAACGATCCCCGTGGCCGCTCGCTGTGACGCGATGTATTTCACGATCGAGCTGGCGGTCGCGGCATCACAGCCGTATTCGGTGGCGAGTCTCTCTTCGTTCGGGGCTTCGGCCAGCTCCCGGCGCAGCGCCCCGACGCGATGGCTCAGCATTAGTGATCGCGCCATGTACTCCCCGTGCCAGAACGGCATCCGCGCTGGA
>DASWBC010000480.1:0-3791 GCA_036390815.1 Gemmatimonadaceae bacterium | reverse complement strand
CGGTCCATGCCGGTCGCAGGGACGACAGGCCAGGCTGTCATTTCCCGCGACTGCACTTCTCTCGGCGAGAGGACCAAACCCGAACTCCGGCACGGTCGGGCCGAAGATCGTAACTGTGGGCGTTCCCATCGCCGATGCAAGATGCTGCGGCGCCGAATCATTCGTCACTATCGCCTGCGCGCGGCCTATGAGCTCCGCGGACGCCAGCAGGGGAAGAATCCCGACCGCGTTGATCACGGTGTCAGCCGGCAGCGCCTCGGTTATCTCCGCCGCAATCGCGAAGTCGGCCTTCGACCCGATGACGGCAATCTTGTGCTCGTTGGCAAGCCGCTTCGCCAGCTCGACATAGTATGGCCACCGCTTCGTTCCCCAGGCGCTGCCAGGCGCGAGGGCAACGAACGACTCGTCGGTACTCCGGCTCTGGCGCAGTAGCGAGTCGACCATGCGTCGATCCTCGTCCGACGGGTACAGGCGCGGCCGGACCTGGTCGCGCGTAGGAGGATCCGCGCAATCCGACATCGATAGCGACCATACTCGCTCGGCGTGATGACGGTCTGGCCGGTAAGGAACCTGAATCGTGTAGAGCACCCGTCCAGTGGAGCTTCTAAATCCGATTCGCTCCTTTGCGCCGGTCATCATGGCGATGAGCCCGCTCCGGAACGAACCCTGCGCGAGGTACGCGGCCTCGTACGGCCGTCGACCGCGGATTTCCTGGATCGTTTGCCACATTCCGAGCGCCGATCCGTAAGTGCCACGCTTGTCGTAGCGGATGACGGTGCGAATGTCGGGATTGTTGGCAAGTGCCGCCGCGCCGCCGGGTGTGACGAGGACGTCAACCGGCCCGCGCCGGGCCAGCTCGGCGATCAGCGGCGTCGTGAGAATGACGTCGCCGAGAAAGCTCGTCTGGATAACGAGCGATCCGCCCACTCAGTCTACCTGCAGCACGGCGAGAAAAGCCTCCTGCGGAATCTCCACGGAGCCGACCTGCTTCATTCTTTTCTTTCCCGCCTTCTGCTTCTCGAGCAGCTTGCGCTTGCGCGAGATGTCGCCGCCATAGCATTTGGCGAGCACATCCTTTCGCAATGGCTTGACGCTCGTACGCGCGATCACCTTCGATCCGACCGCCGCCTGAATGGCGACCTCGAACAGCTGCCGCGGAATCAGATCCTTCAGCTTGTCGGCGATCTTGCGCCCCCACTCGTACGACTTGTCCTCGTGGATGATCACGCTGAACGCATCCACAGGGTCCCCGTTGATCAGCATGTCGAGCCTGACGAGATCGCTGCGGCGGTACTCCAGGATGTCATAGTCGAGCGAAGCATAGCCGCGACTCACGGTCTTCAGCTTGTCGAAGAAATCGAGGATGATTTCGCCCAGGGGAAATTCCCAATCGAGCTCGACGCGCTGGGTGTCGAGGTAGGTCATGTTCTTGTAGACGCCGCGCCGCTCCGTGCCGAGCGTCATGATCGGGCCGATATACTCGGCGGGCACCATAATCCGTGCCTTCACGTACGGCTCCTCGACGTAGGCGACTGTCTGGCCTGACGGCATCAGCGACGGGTTCTCGATCAGTTGCATCGATCCATCGGTCAGGTAGACCTTGTACTCGACCGAGGGCACGGTGGTGACGAGCTCCAGATCGAATTCGCGGCGCAGGCGCTCCTGCACAATCTCCATGTGCAGGAGTCCCAGGAATCCGGCGCGGAATCCGAATCCTAGAGCGGTCGATGTCTCCGGCTCGTAGTTGAGCGACGCGTCGTTCAGCTTGAGCTTCTCGAGTGCATCGCGCAGCGTCTCGTATTGAGTTGTGTCGGTGGGATAGAGTCCGGCGAACACGAAACTTCGCACGGCTTTATAGCCTGGTAGTGCTTCGCTGGCATGGTTTTCGGCGTCGAAGATCGTGTCGCCCGCGCGGGTCTCGCTCACCGAACGCACGCTCGCAACCACGTATCCGACTTCGCCCGGCCCCAGCTGATCGGCGGGCACCTGTCGCAGCTGGTTGTACCCGACTTCGTCGACCTCGTATACCGACTCGCTCGCGCCGAACGTGATGTGCGTTCCTTTTTTTATCACGCCGTCGACGACCCGCACGCTCGGGATCGCTCCGCGATACTTGTCGTAGTACGAGTCGTAGATCAGCGCGCGAAGAGGAGCGTTCTCGTCGCCCTCGGGCGCCGGCACCTTGCGCACGACCTCCTCGAGGAGCTCGCCGATCCCGATGCCCTCCTTTGCGCTCACGAGAAGGATCTCGCTCTCCTCGATGCCAAGCAGGTCGGCTACTTCCTTCCGACGCTTCTCCGGCTCGGCTCCGGGGAGATCGATCTTGTTGAGAATGGGAATGATCTCCAGGCCCGCGTCCACCGCCAGGAAAAGATTGGAGAGAGTCTGGGCCTCGATGCCCTGGGACGCATCGACGACGAGGATCGCGCCTTCGCAGGCCGCCAGACTTCTGGAGACCTCGTACGTGAAATCGACGTGTCCGGGCGTGTCGATGAGATTGAGCTCGTAGTCCTGTCCGTCGCGCGCCGCATAGGTCATCCGTACGGCATTGAGCTTGATGGTGATGCCGCGTTCGCGCTCGAGGTCCAGCGTATCGAGCACTTGTGCCTTCATCTCGCGCTTCTGCAGCATGCCGGTGGCCTCGATGAGCCTGTCGGCGAGGGTCGACTTGCCGTGATCGATGTGCGCGACGATGCAGAAGTTGCGGATGTGCTCGAGCTTCAACGGGTGTCTCTGGGTTGTGCGGGATGCGGCGGAAGGGACATCGTAATATAACCGTCAAAACCTCCTTTCCCGGCGCTCGGAAAAAGAAGAGGGCTGCTTTCGCAGCCCTCTTTTCGTGAATCAGTTGTGCCTACGCTTATTGCTTGCTGGGCGGAGGAGCGCGAAGCGGCTCCGACTTGGTAACCGGGGTCAGCACTCGGGGTGGCGGAGGCGGCGGTGTGGAAGCCGGCTCATGCACCACCGGTGGAGGAGGTGGAGATTGTCTGGGCGGGTCGGAAACGCGGACTGGCGGCGGCGCCGCTGAGCGCGGCTCGGGCCGGTACTCGCGGAGCGGTTGCGACGACCCTGTCGACCCGTTCGCAGCAGCAGGTTCAGTGCGCGGCGCCGTCACGCGCTCGATCGGGACTCGACCTTGTGGCGCCGACATCGTTCCCGGCGATGGCCGGTAGCCCTGAAGAATCTGGCTCGGCTCGCTACGACGCCTTCCGGGAGCCGTGATCGTCACGTCGCCCATCTGAGGAAGACTGCTGTGCAGCGGAAAGACTCCCTCAGGAGCTGTCCTCCGACCGGACTCCGGGGGATGCCGTGGCGTGGGATGCTGAGGGAACCGGTTCCTGGGAAATCTGGTCGTGTCGCCTGGAGGGCGCGCCGATATCGGCGGACGCCGCCCGACCACCGTCAACGGCGCGATCGCGATTATCGGAGAGCCGCAAATGTCGTAGCCCAGGATTCTGACCTGCTGGCCATGCGACCTGAGCTGCCCTATGCGGTTGAAGGCCTGAAACCGATTGAATGCCAGCGTCGGTGCGAACGCGTAGCCGTAGTACAAATCGCATGATGAGTAAGAGCCGAGCGCGTAGCCGGCGTACCGGTTGCCGGAGAAGCGCATGTAGTCCCGTCCGATCGGCTCGCCTTTGGCGCCCAGATAACTAGCCAGCGCCTGCTCCGCAGACTCCGGGCTCCGGCCCTCGATCAGCCCTCTGATCGCCGCGATGTTCCAGTCGCCGTCACGCTCGATCAGATCGAGGTTGAACGGAGCCCGCGAAGCCAGCGCTATGACCGTGCCA
>DASWBC010000479.1:0-7540 GCA_036390815.1 Gemmatimonadaceae bacterium | reverse complement strand
CACGGCCTTGTCGTCGTTTCTGCTGCACGCCGACGCGAGCAACGCGAGAACCGTGATGACCGCGATTGAGCCCAGTATCCGCCGCTGTCTGTTCATTATCGTCCTCCGCCGCCGGCCGCGTGGCCGGAGCGCCGAATAATTAAGTGCCTACCTGATGGAATTTCTCCTGATAGCGCTCGATCGATTCGTTGATGACCTTGGCGGCCACCTCACTCTTCTCCCAACCGACTATCTCCACGCGCTTCCCCTCGAGGTCTTTGTAGATATGGAAGAAATGCTCCACTTCCTTCAAATAGTGCTGAGAAAGATCGGCAATATCGAAATACTCGTGGTAATACGGATCGTGGCACGGCACCGCGAGAATCTTGTCGTCGGGTTCACCCCGGTCCCGCATCCTGAGCACGCCCAGCGGGCGGCAGTCGATCTGGCACCCCGGAAAAGTGGGCTCGTTGATCCGGACGAGGATGTCCAGCGGGTCGCCATCCTCGTGCAACGTACGGGGAATGAGTCCGTAGTCGCCAGGATAGTGAACGGCGGAATAGAGAACCCGGTCCAGACGAATCATTCCCGTGGCCTTGTCCAGCTCGTACTTGTTCCTGCTGCCACGTGGGATTTCAATCACGGCCGTCACGTTGTCGGGCGGATGCATCCCGGCCGGCAGATCGTGCCATGGATTGATCACGTGGTCACACGCTCCATGGTGCCCTTGTACTTCATCGGCTCTTCGTCAACACCAAAATTGCGCTCGGCCAGCTCGGCGACGCGCTCCATCTGGGCAGCCGAGAGGTCCGGCTTGTCCGACGCCGCGGCGAATTCCCGGAGCTGCTCCAGGTCGTAGATGTTGGGCAGCGTCGTAACTACTCGCGGTTCGGCGAGCAGCCATTTGAGCGCCGCCTGCCCCAGATCCATCTCGGTTGTAAGAAAATCGAGCGTGCGAATCTTCTTCAGGCCATTGGTGAGCCAGGACCGTGGACGGTGCCGCCGGTGATCGTTGGCCGGGAACACTGTGTCTTCGGAGTATTTCCCCTCGAGCATCCCCGACGCGTGCGTGACGCGGATGTTGAAGCAGCAGTTGGGGGCGGATTCTTCAGCCGCCTCTATCATCGCGGTTCCGGGGTGCTGCTCGAGGACGTTCCAGATCATTTGAATCGTCCCAATGTCGCTCTCGCGCTCGCACAGCTCCACGGCTTCGTACAGCCACCCTATCGCGGGGCCGAAAGCAGCACCCCAGACGCCGATCAGCCCCTCGTCCTTCATCTCGCGAAGCGCCCGCCAGATCGCGGGGTCGCGCACGTGCTCCATCTTGATGTTGTGACGCTGGAGCACATCGATGTGGTCCGTCTCGAGCCGCTCGAGGCATTTGTCCAGCGCGAAGCGCATGTAGTCGCGATCGAACTTCTGCGGCAGCTCGCTCTGCCCGCGGCGCGCCGACTGCGCGTCGGGATCGTAGATGTCGTAACCGATCTTCGTCGAGTACAGGACGTGGTCCCGCTTTCCGCGGAACGCACGCGCCAGCTGCGTCTCGCCGCGACCGTTGCCATAGGTGTCGGCGGTGTCGAAGAAGTTGATGCCGAAATCCGAGTTGGCCGCGCGGAGCATCTCCACGGCTTCGTCATCGGTCTTCTCGCCCCACCACCCGGTGGAGAGGGTCCAGGTGCCGAAGCCGACCTCGCTCGCCTTGATGTCGGTGCCGGGGAACAGCCTATAGCGCATTTTCCGGTAGTTCGTGGGGGAGCGTACAACTTAACCGCGCGGAGACGAGCGCGCCCACCGCTCCGGGCCGGTACTTCCTTATGGGATGGGCAGACGACCGACTCTGTGTGCCAAACGGTTATTTGAGCTTGGCAATCCAATCGACGATAGCGGGCGTCAGCTCGGGAACGACGGGGATGGTCGGATCAACGTAGAGCTTCATCTGCGCCATGCGGTCATCGGTGCTGGCCGCCCTGAAAACGTGATTGGCGGCTGGAATCAGCACCAGCTTCGCGGCTGGCTGCGCCGCCTTGAGAGCGCGCGCGTCGGCCTCGCTGATTTGAATATCTCGTCCGCCCTGGACGATCAGCACCGGAACTTTGACTCGCGCGATCTCGGCGGCTGGATCGTACTTCACCCAGCTCTGCATGAACTTGCGATTCGTCGGCTGCAGCAGCGACTTGAGGCCCGGGTGAACATCTCCCGGATCCTCACCGCGCAGATACCGCGCTGCTGCCGAGTCCCATTTGACGATTTCCGCGGGCGGCAGCTGTTTGGAGATCTGCTCGCGCAGTACCGGCATGATCGGCCTGCCCGCCCCCGACAGCATCACGATTCCAGCCGCGGGCGCGCCACGATTCACCGCCTGAAGAACCAGCTCCGCGCCCTCGCTGTGTCCGATCATGACGACCTTCGAGAACCTCGGGTCGGCGACGAGCTTTCTCGCGCCCGCGATTGCGTCGGCGATGAAATCGTCGATCGAGATCGAGGGCAGATCCACTTTCTGGAGATTGTCGCCGATCACTCGCTTGTCGTAGCGAACGGACGCGATGCCGGCGTTGGCCAGCTGCCAGGCGAGGATGGCGTAGAGATTCGAGTTATTCTGCGCCCTCAACGCGCCGGCGGAATTGCCGTTCCGGTCGGTGGGCCCGGAGCCGGCAACGATCAGCGCGACCGGGATCTTGCGGCTTTTCTTAACGGGGAGCGTAAGTGTGCCGGGCAGCGTCAGCGTCCCGCTTTGAATCGTGAACGGCGTCTCGATCACTGTTTTCGGCGGGACGGTGTCGATCGCCGCCGCCGTCGCAGCCTGGGGTGGACCACCGACGGCGCCGGCGGTCTGGGCGCCAGCTGGCACCACCTGGATCGAGCCGAGCGAAAGCGCGGCAAAACACGAACGCAAAAAGAAACCGAGGGATTTCATGGACCTTTCGAGAAAGAGTTCAGTTGTCGCGCACAAGTCTGATATGAACGAACTCGATTGTCGCGGGCACAGGCTCTGCGTGACTAGCGACTCAGGTGACGGGGCTTGCCGGGGACTGCTCGCGTTTCCATTCGACATAGGAGTAGATGAGCACTGACGATGCGGCGATAAGCATCCCCCCAATGAGAACTACGTGGACCCATTGCGCCCACAACAACGCCGTTATGGCGATGAGGAACCCGGCAGCAACGAACACTCGTCCGCCAAAACGGTGCGTCTTCTCCCAGACGCGGTCACTCGAGAGTGTCCACGGAGTCCGGATCCCCACAAACCAATTCGGCCGCGCGCGCGGAAGCAGATTCCCGATCACGATCAGGAGAATTCCAATTCCGAACGGAGCTACACGCTCCATCGCAACGGGATGACCAAGCCCCGCTCGCAGAAGGAGAATGTGCATACCCAGCAGAAACAGCATCAACGAATCCATGATGGCTGCGAACGCGCCGCCGAACTTGGCGTAGTTGGCTCCTCGCGGGTCGATCGCGGGCATGACGAGTATGAACCCCCATATTGTGAGCAGAATCACGGGAGTTATGAATGCACCGAAAGACCGAGGACTCCAGCCATCCGGCTGTCCGTCCATGTTCCAGTGCGTCGGTATTGTCTCGGGAAGCCTTGGATAGACTGCTACCGAGGCGCCAATCGCCGCCAAGATGATGAGCAATGGGATCCATTTACGCATTTGATCTCCCCGGGCGAAGCCACTTGATGAGGCGCTCGACTACGTCCTGAAACACCGTCGTGTTGAGCTCGTACACGATGTGCTGCCCATTCCGCTCGGCCAGGATCAACTCCGCGTCCTTGAGTACGCTCAGGTGGCGCGAGATGGTCGCCCAGCTGGTGCTGAATTTCTCGGCGATCTCCCCGGATGTGCGGGGCCCCGAGCGAAGCAGCTCGAGGATTTCCCGCCGCGTGGGGTCTGATAGCGCGCGAAAAACATCATTATTCATGGTAGTTAGTTAATTAGCCAAGCATCTAATTATACTACGACCCGGATGGCCGTCAAGTTTCGTTCGCGGAATCAGAGGTGCTTCGCCGCCTCGGTTGCGAAGTAGGTGACGATGAAATCCGCCCCCGCGCGGCGAATGCCGAGCAGCGACTCCATCATCACGCGCTCCTTTTCTATCCACCCGCGCTCGGCGGCGGCGCAGATCATCGCATATTCGCCGCTTACCTGGTAGGCGGCAACCGGATAGCCCGTCTCGGCCTTCACCCTCGAGACGATGTCGAGGTACGGGCCGGCCGGTTTCACCAACACCGCGTCGGCGCCTTCCGCGATATCGGCCAGGACCTCGCGCATGGCTTCCTGCGCGTTGCCCGGATCCATCTGGTAGCCGTGGCGATCTCCGGTCTGCGGCGCCGACTCCGCGGCTTCGCGAAATGGACCGTAGTACGCTGACGCGTACTTCGCCGCGTAGCTGAGGATGGAGGTGTCAATGAACCCCGCATCGTCGAGCGACGCGCGAATAGCCCCGACGCGGCCATCCATCATGTCGCTGGGCGCAACGATGTCCGCCCCCGCGCGCGCGTGTGAGAGCGCGGCGCGGGACAGCAGCTCGAGCGTTGCGTCGTTGTCCACCTCGCCGTTCTTCAGAACTCCGCAGTGGCCATGGTCCGTGTACTCGCACATACAGACGTCCGTGATGACGACCAGCTCGGGAATCTCTTTCTTGAGCGCGCTAACTCCGATCTGCACCGCGCCCTTTTCATCCCACGCCGCCGAGCCGGTCGCGTCTTTCGTCTCGGGCACGCCGAAGAGAATGATGCCGCCGACCTTCGCCTTCGCCGCTGCTTCCGCGTCGCGAAGCATCTCGTCGACCGACGTCTGGCTCACGCCGGGCATTGATCCAACCGGTCGACGAAGTTTTTTCCCATCGCGCACGAAGACAGGGACGACCAGCTGCGAGGGCGCGAGGTGCGTCTCGCGGACCAGATTTCGAAGGGCGGCGGTTCGGCGCAGGCGGCGCGGACGATATTGCGGAAAGCTGGACACGCTTACTCTGGTTGCGGGGCCGGAAGTTTGGATAGTTGACGAAGCTCGACGAGGAGGCTGCTACCCCCGCGAGACCGGATTTCGGCGGCGAGTGCCTCGCCGGTCGTCTCCGGAGAGCGCATGTCGAGCACGCGGGAACCACGCACAATGTGCCTGCCGCTCAGGTCCGAGAGCATACCATATAGTGTAGGTTCGCCGCCGACATCGCTCACAAGGGCGCCGATCGGGACCTGGCACCCTCCGTCGAGGGCCGCCAGGAAAGCGCGCTCGGCCCGCGTCGCGGTAGACGTCGGTTGGTGATCGAGCGGGCGCAAAAGTTCTTTCATCCGGGTGTCATCGAGCCGTGTCTGAATGGCGATTGCGCCCTGCCCGGCGGCGGGCAGCCAGTCGGGCGGCTCGAGAAACGTCGTGATGCGTCGCTGTACCTCGAGGCGAATCAGTCCGGCGGCGGCGAGAATTGCGGCGTGAACCGTCCCACTCTCGACCTTGCCGAGTCTGGTGGGAACGTTGCCGCGCAGCTCTGCGACCTCCAGATCGGGTCGGCGCGCAAGCAGCTGAGAGCGACGACGAAGGCTGGATGTCCCAACGCGAGAGCCAGCCGGCAGGTCGTCCAGGTTCTCGGCGCCCGTTTGCCGATTGACGACGAGCACGTCGCGCGGGTCTTCCCGCTCGAGCTGCGCGATGATCTCGAGATCATCAACGAAATCGGTTGGGAGATCTTTCAGGGAATGCACCGCGCAATCGATCTTGTTCTTCGCCAGTGCAACCTCGAGCTCGCGGGTGAAGAGACCCTTGGCGCCGATCTCGCTGAGCGGTTGGTCGAGTTTCTTGTCGCCTGTAGTCTTGAACGTGACGATCTCCGACGCAATCCCACGCTCCAGCAGCGCGCTCTCGACGAGTCGCGCCTGTCGCAGCGCAAGCTCGGACGCGCGCGTGCCGATTCTCACGACCGCCGGATCTGTCTCCCGCTTAGAAGGCACTGGAGACCGATGATGCCAGACCGTCGAGTGTTGATTCTCGCGCTTCCACTTTCACCTCGATTCCCGCATCCCGGAGCGCCTCGGATGTCTGCCCTCCTATGGACGCGGCGGGAACGCGCAGCGCCAGCTCTTCTCCGACGGCATCGACGTATCCCCTCACTGCAGAGGCCGAAGTGAATGTAACGAGATCGACCTTTCCGGCTTCGATGGCGCGCGCAAGCTTTTCCGCGCCCTCGCCGTCCACGATCGAACGGTACGCTTCTATCACCGTCACCTCCGCACCCATTTCCCGCAGGCCCTTCGGCAACACATCGCGCGCGCCTTCAGCGGTCACGTACAGCACCTTGTTCCCAGCGACGTCACCGCGCGCGCGCATCATCTCCAGCAATCCCTCGGCGACGAAGCGATTTGGAATCACGTCCACAGTTATGCCGTGCTCGAGCAGAGCGCCCGCCGTGGCGGGACCGACCGCGGCAACTTTGAGCCCGGCGAGCGCGCGTGCATCCCTGCCCTCGCCGAGGAGCTGCTCCCAGAAAATCGAGACCGCATTCTGGCTCGTGAAAATGAGCCAGTCGTAGAGCGACAATCGGCTGATCGCCGCGCGCAGGGGCTCGAGCTCCAGGCGCGCGATCTGTGTCGCCGGCATCTCGATCACGTCGGCGCCCAGCTCAATCAGCTTCTCGCTCAGTGCCGGCGCCTGCTGCGTTGCGCGCGTGACGACGATCCGTTTTCCAAACAACGGCCGCCGCTCGAACCAGTTCAGCTCGTCGCGCAGAACGACTGACCACCCGATGACGGTTATGACGGGCGCGGTGATGTCCTGCTCCGCCGCCTTTGCCGCGAGGGTCTCGAGCGTCCCCACGACGGTGCGCTGTTTGGGATGCGTACCCCACTGGATTGCGGCAGCGGGGATGTCGGCTGGCATACCACCCCTGATCAGCGTATCGGCGATGCTGGCGAGGGTCTTCACTCCCATGTACAAGACGATCGTCCCGCCCGCTTTCGCGAGAGCCGTCCAGTTGGTCTGGGTGCTCGGCTTGGTCGGATCTTCGCTTCCCGTCACGAAGGTTACTGATGTCGCCAGAGTGCGGTGTGTCACCGGAATTCCGGCGTAGGCAGGCGCGGCGATTCCAGCCGTTATTCCCGGGACGACCTCGAACGGAACCGAGGCGTCGTTCATCGCTTGCGCTTCCTCGCTGCCGCGGCCGAACACGAAAGGATCGCCGCCCTTGAGACGCACGACGCGCTTTCCTTCGCGCGCGAGCTTCACGAGGAGCTCGTTGATCTCTTCCTGGGTTACCGAGTCCTTAGCCCCGCCACGCTTGCCGACGTAGTAAAGCTCTGGCCTTCCGGTGGATTTCGCACCCGGCGGGAGCAACGCGGAATTGGCGAGCGCGTCGTACACGACGGCATCAGCAGAGTCGATGAGCTGCTTGCCTCTTACGGTGATGAGGCCAGGATCACCGGGCCCGGCGCCCACGAGAAAAACTTTTCCCTCCGTCACCCCTGCTCCGTTCCCGCCTTTACTCACAAGCCTGCGCGCTTTGCCCACGCCTCGTACTCAACGGGAGAGATCTCCGATGGCTTAATCTCGCTTCGTCCGCCCCAGAACAC
>DASWBC010000478.1:0-2522 GCA_036390815.1 Gemmatimonadaceae bacterium | reverse complement strand
GCCTCGGGATTCAATCCGCTGCCCCGGTGACGAAGGAGTGCTGGGATATCTTCTTCGTCGAGGAAGTTCCAAAGCGCGCATCCGCAAAGGGCAATTCGCTGCAGTACATCTTCCGGACAGGCGTGAAAGTGTACGTCGCGCCTCCTGGTCTCACGCGCGATGGCGCGGTCGAGAACATGGCCATCGAAGATGTGCCGGTCCCGCGCACCACTACGTCGACCACTCCAGCGACGACCGTTGCGAACGTTCCAACGGGAACCAAGCGCCAGATCTCGGTCATGTTCCACAACACCGGCGGAACGCACCTGCTCGCAAAGGGGCGCCTGGAGTTTCGCCGTATCGACAACTCGCTGGCCGCCCAGGTTAGCATCCCGGAATTCCCCACGCTTCCGGGCGCCACGCGTAAAGTCATGCTCGATGTTCCCGCCGGCCTGACGCCCGGTGATTACGTCGTGCTCGCATTGATCGATTTCGGCGGAGCCGAGCTCGTTGCTGGCCAAATCGACTACCCGGCGAAGTAGAAGCCAATGTCAACCTTCGGGCGGAAGCTCCATTGTGGCATCACCGGCGCGGCGGTCTCGCTCGCGTTGGTGCTGTTCGCATTTCCGCTCGCGGCCCAGAAGACCAGCCTTACTCTCGCCAGCGCCACTGTCACTTTTCCTGCCCCGACCGCCGCGGACTTCATCAACGGGTTCGTGGACGCGCCGACAGGCATGACCTTTTCGATCAATTCGACGCAGGGTGCATCGCGCACGACGACGGTCTCGATTCGCTCGATTTCCGCCAATCTCGGCGGCGGCAAGGTGATCGCCGACTTGGAGTGGCGCCGGTCGGATCTCGCGACCTGGAATTCGATCACTCTGACCGATGCACAAATAGAGCAGCGCGTCGCCGTCTCGAAGGGACTCAACGATCCGTGGAGCAACACGGTCTTCTTTCGGATGGTGCTCCACTGGACGACCGACGTGCCGGCGACCTATAGCGGCACTTATCAGATCACGCTTTCGCAGACCGTGCCCTAATGTCGTTTCGTGGAGCCTGCGCGGTGGCGCTCTTTCTTAGTATCTCGGGCCTGACGGCCTTCGGAGTCGCGCAGGCTCAGACCACCACGACACAGCCTGGGACAGCGAGCGCCGTCTCGCTTGCGACGTGGAATGCAGCAAAGGCCGATTCCGCGAGCGACATCGCGATCACGCTCCCGTCCGTCACAGTGTCGGGCGCGCCGCGCAGCTTTCAGGTCGTGTCCATTCCAATTCCGCAAGCCTTCGCGCAGGTGATGAAGCTCGAAGTCGAGATCATCCCCCACGGAGATTTCGCTGTACTCGGACCACGCAATCGCTCGCTCCCGATTGCCATGCGAAGCCGAGTCGGCGTCACGATCGGAATTCCCGCCACCGCGCTTGCCGGACGCATTGTCGCCGCCGAAGCACGTTTCTCTTCCCCGGCGTCGCCGACGCTCGTCGTTCCCGTCGAGATCGATATCAATCTGATACGGAAGATCGTGCTGCGCCCCAAGCCGGGCGCGATCAACGGCCAGGCGGGCAGCGACGTGCTGATCCCCTTCGACATCGTCAACTCGGGGAATGGCCGTGAAGCCGTCAATGCCGACCTCACGCTGCCAAGCGGCTGGGCATCGCGAGACGCTCACACCAGCGCCATCGTGATCCAGCCCGGCGAAACGGTGAAGCGCAAGGTGAGACTAAAAATTCCCCCGCTCTCGAGCACGGGTTCGTCGTTCGTGAAGATCGACCTTCGCTCGGGATCCGACACTCTCGCGTCGGAGAT
Organism: Gemmatimonadaceae bacterium; assembly: GCA_036390815.1. GTDB lineage: Bacteria > Gemmatimonadota > Gemmatimonadetes > Gemmatimonadales > Gemmatimonadaceae > UBA4720. The sequence goes on along the minus strand of DASWBC010000478.1, from coordinate 737 downwards.
TGTGGACGTCGAAGTCTTCAACTCCAGCTCCATTGGACGGGAAGCAGGTCCGCTCATCACGACAGCCGTCGCACACGCGGCCGATGAGAACGGACGCCCAAGCAGTGTGCTCACCCTGGCCGCGACGGGCGCGCTCTACGATTCCGTCCGGATCGACGCCAGAATGTCACAGGGCTCAGCGCTCAGCGGCGCCACCAGCAATGCATTCGCGCGTCTGGGCACGTACCCGTCGGCGTCGTCGCTCATGCTCTCCGCTCCATCCGGCCAACTCAGCTTCGGCAACACCGGAACTTCTTTCTCCGAACTCACAGGACTCTATCCATACGGTCAGGGCGCGTTGCTGCGCATCCAGAATTCCGAGTGGAGCTTCCTGAGCATGGGTGCCCTTTCCCTGCCGACCGTAGGATCGACGAAGCGGGAGCCAATGGTCGGAATGCGCGGCGAGCGGCAGTTCGGTGACGCACGCCTCAGCACCTCGATTTCGCATCTCGCTGATGCCGGCACATCCCCTCGCCGGCTGGATGCACTGGGAATTGGCGCGGCGATGCCGTCGATCTTCGGCAGTACCTTCAAGGCCGAGATTGCAGAGCGTCGCTTTGATGGCGGAAGCGGGCTGGGCTGGTCGAGCGGATTGGTGAGGACCGGACCTGAGAGCAACGAGGAGCTGCGCATCACGCACGCTCCCGGTGGAAGCGACGCGTTCGCGCGCGCCACCAACGACCTTCTGGCGAACGTTT
>DASWBC010000477.1:0-2858 GCA_036390815.1 Gemmatimonadaceae bacterium | reverse complement strand
GCCTGGCGAAGTATTTCCCGGAATCGAATCCGATCGCCCGTTATCATGAGCTCCTCCTGACGTCGTACCTCTTCATACTCGCGCCCGAAGCAAACGCCTACAGTCAGGCGAACTGTGTCAAATAGTGACGGGAACCCTTGTCACCGACGGAGCGAAACCCTTACGTGGCTCGGTCAGGAATTTCCCCACGCGAACGACTGCCATCTGCCGACAGACTGGAAGCGTCCCACAGATGATCTTGGCGTGGCCCGCGAAAAGCGCGGGTATCTTCGCGGAGAGCACCAATGACGACGATTGGGATCACACAAAGCCCCGGCCGCACGATGGCGCAGCCGGTTCGGAGCGCAGGCATCGTACGACGGGCCTTCTTCGCGTGCGGTATTCTCTCTTCACTGCTGTATGTGGTGATCGATGTAGTGGGGGGACTGCGATACGATGGCTACAGCTTCACCTCACAAGCGATCAGCGAGCTGTCGGCGATCGGCGCGCCGTCGAAACCGTTCGTCGATCCGCTTTTCCTGGCGTACGGCATCCTCGTGTTGGCGTTCGCCATAGGAGTACTGCGTGCTGCAGCTGGGCGAAACCGCGCCTTACGCATCGCCGCTACTGCGCTAATCGGCTACGGGGCCATCGGCATAATGGCTGGCCTGGTAGGTCCGTTCTTCTCGATGCACCAACGTGGTGTCGGAAGCGTGGCTACGGACGCGCCGCACATAGTTCTAACTGGTGTGCTCGTATTGCTTCTGCTTCTCGCCATTGGCTTTGGTGCCTTTGCACTCGGCAACCGATTCCGGGTGTATTCGCTAGTGACGCTGGCGACGGTGATCCTCTTCGGCGCGCTCACGACGCCTTATCCAGCGCGAATGGACGTCGGGCAGCCCACACCGGGCCTGGGAATCATCGACGTTTACTCGGCCTTGCTATGGCTGGCCGTCCTGGGCATCGCACTCCTGCGGCGCCCTGATATTGCGACAGAGGGGTCACTCACATGACAAACACACCTCGCATCGATGGTTTCGTTGCCCCGGGTTTCGAGGAAGTGCGCAAGGAGTTCAAGCGCAACTTCGCCGAACGCGGCGAGATCGGCGCTGCCATCACTGCGTATTGGCACGGACAGAGGATCGTCGATCTATGGGGCGGCCGCCGCACACCCAAAGGCGATGCACCGTGGGAGCAGGACACGATGGTCGTCGTCATGTCCACGACCAAGGGCATCTCGGCGATGACGCTGGCGATCGCGAACGCACGCGGCTGGATCGACTACGACGCGCCGGTCGCGCGCTATTGGCCCGAGTTCGCGCAGAACGGTAAGGGCGCGATCACCGTGCGTCAGCTCCTCGGGCACGAGGCGGGACTCGTCCTGTTCGACGAAGAGCTGACGATCGAGAAGTTGCGCGACTTCGACTACATGGCGCGCCTGCTCGCACGACAGAAACCGGCGTGGCCGCCGGGAACGCGTCACGGTTACCACACGATGTCGATTGGGCTGTACATGCAGGAGCTCATTCGCCGCGTCGACCCGGCGCGCCGCACGCTCGGCCGCTTTTTCCATGAAGAGATCGCCGAGCCGCTAAACCTCGAGCTCTATATCGGGCTCCCACCGGACATTCCCGACGAGCGCCTCGCCGTGCTCAAAACGTTATCGAGGACGCGCGCTATCCTGGCTTTGCGCAACACGCCCCCGGTGCTGATCACCAAGATCCTCCGGCCGGGCTCGCTGCTCCGCCGCTCGATGCTCCTCGCGAATCTTGACATGACGGATCGACGGTCGCTCGAAGTCGAGCTGCCGCCGGCAATGGTGTGGGCACCGCGCGCGCAATCGCGCGGGCTTATTCCGCTTTCGCGGAGGGCGGAGGTGAGATCGGAATCACGCCGGAGACTTTCGCGCGGGTGACCGCTCCGCCCGTTGTCGCGCGTCCCAGGGATGAGCTGCTGGGCGTGCCGAGCTACTTCTCGCTCGGCTTCCTTCGGCCCGGGCCCGATGTCTCGTTCGGCTCGAGCCCACGCGCGTTCGGTGCGCCCGGTGCGGGCGGCTCGTTCGCATTCGCCGATCCCGACGCGCGGCTCGGCTACGCCTACGTGATGAACAAGATGGACTTCTACCTATCCGACGATCCGCGCGAGAAGGCGCTGCGCGACGCGGTCTACCGTGCGATCACGCGACTCACCCATCGACCCGATGGCCACTATGATGGCGCTCCTGACAAGCGGGCGGCCTAAGTGGCTTCGCCGCCACCGACGCAGCAATCGGCTCTCGGGTAGAACTCAGGCGATAGCGGGAATTCCGTCGGGACGCCGCAACATGTTGGCCGGCAACTCCTCCGTAGCGCGAGCCGGCCGGAACACCAGCATCGATGTTATACCCGTTCTTGTAACTACGTCCGCAACACTTCCGTGAAGCACGCGCGAAATTCCGCCACGTCCGTGGGTCGCGATCGCGACGAGATCTGCCCGGACATTGCGGGCATAATCACCAATGATCTGGGGAATGTTCTCACCAATCTCGATGTGGGTGGTGGTGAGACAGCCTTGCACGCGCAATTGAGCCGCGATGCGGTACAAGTAGGCCTGCGCGCCGACGATGTCTTTGTCCCACAAGGGAGTCCTTTGATCGGCAATCGCGCTTTCCGATGAAGTCCGCGGTACCAGAACCGTGAGCAAAGTCAGCCGCGCGTTATCGAGCTTTGCCAGCGCGACGACCTCCGGAAGAATCTGCTCCGCGAGGCTCGATCCATCGAGCGGGACTACGATGCGCCTGAAGATCTCATCCGCCCCCGGACTCAGATAGCTCGCATGCGGCTTGATTACAAGGACGGGGATCGGCGTGTGACGAATGAGTGAATCGGTCACACTGCCCA
>DASWBC010000476.1:0-3080 GCA_036390815.1 Gemmatimonadaceae bacterium | reverse complement strand
CGTTCCGCCATAACAATCGTGAGCCGCAAGTATGAGATCACCGGGGCGCACGAGCTGCAGCACCAGAGCCACCGCCGACATTCCGGTGCTCGTCACAACCGCTCCCTCTCCGTCCTCGAGCTCGGCGAGTGCGTTGGCGAGGTACTCGCGCGTCGGATTGCCAGTGCGCGTGTAGTCGTAGAGCCTCTTCTTTCCAAACCCTTCGAAGGCGAATGTCGAAGAGAGATGAATTGGAGGCACGACCGCGCCATGGTGCAGGTCGGTCGCTATGCCCGCGCGCACCGCGCGAGTTGCAGACTGCTGCGGAGGACGCAACGATGAACGTCTGATCTCGTCGCTCATGACACCACCTCCACTCCAATTCGAAGCAGCTCGTTGATGAATGGAGCAACGCGGGAGGAATCGCCAAGGAACGCGTCGTGGCCATGAGATGAGTCGAGCTCGACAAGCTGGCTTGGACCGCCCAGCCTTCGCGCGAGCTCGCGACTCTGAGCGACTGGCACGAGCCGGTCGCTACTAATGGCGATCACCGTCGCCGGGACAGTGACATCCTCGGGGCGGATCTTGTGAAGATCGAGGGAGAGCGAGAGCGCGTTGTAGCGCTCGGACGTCCAGTGTTCGGCGAACCGCTCGCCGCGCGTCTTCAGGTAGTCGCCGATACGATCCTCGACAAGCCGCGAATCGTTCCGATCACACCCCGCGAGGCGCTCCTCGAAATGGAGCGGAGTGAGATAGCTCGTCATCGCGATGCCGCGCGCGATCGCCAATCCATCGCGCTCGCGACCAACCGCCCTCCCAAGGGCGACGACGCGGCGCTGAAGGTGCCGGAGCGCCGTCGCGATGGGATCGCTCTCGTGCGCCGCGCTGATAACGATCAGACGCCCTGCTCGCCCCGCGAATCCGACGCCGAAGGCAAGAGCGACCATCCCACCATAGGATGCGCCCACCACTGCGTGCAGGCTGCGAACGCCGGCTCGATCCAGGACGGTGGCAAGAGCGTCAGCCTGATCGGCCGTCGTAACCGATTCCGTGCATTTCCCGCTCGTGACATAGTCGATGCCAAGAACCCGGAACTGTCGAGTATCGATCGCGCGGCCATCGCCGACCACATCCTCCCACCACCCGGGAGACGGATCCAAATCGGACGACGTGACGTGTTTCGACGCGGAGATACCGCCGAGCACAGCAATGACCGGCGCGCCACGGGGTCCGACGATCTCGTAGTGTGCCAGCGGCGTGTCAAACTCGCCCAAACCGCGCGATGGTGCGGGCGTCGACGCGATGCTCGGGTCGCTCGGGGCGACCAACGCAATGGCGGTCATTGAAGCACCTCCGCTTCTTTGCAGGTCTCGTATCGAGCAACCGAAGGCGCCACGCTCAACGGAATGAGCGCGCCAATCAGACGCAGCGCGGATTTCCAGGATGCCGGAGCGGTAATGAGCGTCGCGTCGGGACCATCGCTCGCGCAGCACTCGGAGCGAAGTCCGACTGTGGTTGCCAGTCGCTCGAGTGATGCTGCATCGAGCCGGGCCGCGACGAGCCAACGATGTTCACGCGGGTCAGCGACAGAGAGGAACTGTGTGGCACCTGCTCCCCGATCGTTGGGTGGTGGCGAGACTCGAAGGAGATCACCCAGCAGCGCCGCGGCAGTTGGAGCACCGCCCGCACCCGGCCCCGAAACGCTCAGCGGCGAGCGCCAGCCAAGATCTATCTCGACTCGGTTTTCCTCGAGAGCTGTTCGCCCGAACGCGCTTTCCGAATGAACTATTACGGGTTCAACCACAGCCGCTACACCATCCCCGGGAAGCCGGGTACACTCGGCAATCAGGCGGACGCGCGCGCCCGTGATCGTCGCAAACCGCACGAGTCGCTCGAGACCCGGAACCAGTGGCGTCCGGCGAACGTGGAGGTCGGCTGGGCGTATACCGAAGGCGATCCATGCGATGATGGCGAGCTTCGCCGCAGCATCCCGCCCGTCCAGATCGCGCGCGCAGTCCGCCTCCGCGAGGCCGAGCACGCGCGCCGACGCGAGAGCGCCATCGAGCGTCGCGCCGCGCTCGATGAGGGAGATCACGTAGTTCGATGTTCCGTTGAGGATTCCGCGCACGGACAGTGGAGTGGAGGCACCGACCAGATCCCGCAGCGTCGCAATCACCGGGGCGCTTCCACACACCGCCGCGCCAAAGTCGAGACTGGCGCCGTGTTCGTGGGCAAGCACCGAGAGAATGGCGCCATGCGTGGCGATGAGCTCCTTGTTGGCCGTAATCACCTTCGATCCACGCGCGAGCGCGGCAGCTGCGATCGTTCGCGCCGGTTCGTTCCCGCCAACCGCCTCGATGATCACGTCGAAATCGTGGGCGAGAAAGGCATCGAGGTCGTTCGTAAGGAGCCGCGAGTCGAGCGGCAGGTTGCGCTCCCGATTGAGATCACGCACCAGAACGCGCGTGAGATCAAAGCGGACCCCAAAGCGGGCCGCGATTGCGGGCGCGGACTCGTGGAGAAGCCGCACGAGGCTGCCACCGACGACACCGCAGCCGGCGAGAGCGACCCGGATTGTTCGCGGCGTGTCGCGCGGGGTGGTGGAGGCGCCAGCTGCGACTCTCCTGTGGGAAGCGAATTTCGGAACGGCTGTGTTGCTGCGTGCGCCCGCGGAGGCAACGGAAAAGTCGTGGAGCGCGGGCGTGGGGTCGATCTCGAGCTGCTGGGGAGTCATGGCGATTCTGGTTAATGGACTCCGCGGATAAAGCAGAACGCCCGTGGCTGTGTGGCCGCGGGCGTTCCTCGCTTTTTAGCATTTATTTAACGTGGCTGCAATACGCGGCAAATTACCACAGGGTCTTCGATTGTCCGAGGATGATAGCGCGGGACCGGTCACTCGTCAAGAGATACATCCCGAAAGGAAGAACTGAACGGGGTGAGAGGTGTCAGAGGCGCAGGTGTCGGTTACGAGGTCACTACGCCCGGACCTATCTCTGTGGCGATCGAAGTCACTGCTTGTGCTATCACGCCAATAGTAAAGTCAGAGCGTTGTGAACTGAAGCCTGGCACCTACGCCTCTGACGCCTCCCACCCCGTTCAGT
>DASWBC010000475.1:0-1713 GCA_036390815.1 Gemmatimonadaceae bacterium | reverse complement strand
TCGCTGAAGCGACGGTCGAAGGGACCGCGGGCGGCGGCGCCGTCGTCGTGGTCCTCACCGGCACGCAGGATCTGAAGGACATCCGCATCTCGAAGGACGCTGTCGATCCCGAGGACGTCGAGACGCTTCAGGACCTGATCCGCGCCGCGTTCAACGACGCACTCACCAAGTCGCGCGAGCTCGCGGCGCAGCGGCTCGGCAGCGTGACCGGCGGCATCAAGCTCCCTGGTATGTGATTGCCGAGCGCCCTCGCGCGGCCGCTCGCCCGCCTCATCGACGAGCTCTCCAAGCTTCCCGGCGTTGGTCCGAAGACCGCGCAGCGCCTCGCCTATCACATCCTGCGCACGCCGATGCCCGACGCTGAGGCCCTCGCCGCCGCGATCCGCTCGGTGAAGACCGACCTTCGGTACTGCGGCGTGTGCTTCAACATCGCCGAGACGGATCCGTGCGTCATCTGCTCGTCCGACGAGCGTGACGCGAAGCTCGTGTGCGTCGTCGAGGAGCCGCTCGACGTGCTCGCGATCGAGCGCACCGGCCAGTACAAGGGTCGCTACCACGTGCTCCACGGCGCGATCTCACCGGTGAATGGGGTCCGCCCCGATGACCTCAAGATCGCGCAGCTCGTCGAGCGCGTGAAGATGGGCGGCATCGAGGAGCTCATCCTCGCGACGAACCCGAATTTGGAAGGGGAAGCGACCTCGATGTACGTCGCTCAGCTGCTTGCTGGCTCGGGCGCTCGGCTCACGCGCCTCGCCCGTGGCCTGCCCATGGGCGGAGATCTCGAATATGCGGACGAAGTGACGGTCAGCCGCGCGCTGGAGGGCCGGCGCGCGATGCCCTAGGCGTCCAACTGTGCGCAAAGGGGCATTCCCCAGCGTGCTGGCTCGTTGACCGGGTAACGGCGAAGTTGGTAAGATAAGCGTCCGCAACCACGCCCGTAGGCCATTTCCTTTTGGGAGGTCGGGGCACGATCTTTAACAGCTGAAGAGTGGCAGGAACGTCCAGTGCGACTTATCGATTTTTTGATCGAACTCGAAGCTTGAATGGACCGCTCGAAAGAGTGGTCTGATTTTTTGTCGGAGAGTTTGATCCTGGCTCAGGACAAACGCTGGCGGCGTGCATAAAACATGCAAGTCGAACGGGCCAATCTCCGCAAGGAGAAAGGCTAGTGGCGAACGGCTGAGTAACACGTAGGTGACCTGCCCCGAAGTGGGGGATAACGACTCGAAAGAGTCGCTAATACCGCATGTGACCACCGATCCATTTCGGTGCTCAAAGTCGCAAGACGCTTTGGGAGGGGCCTGCGGCGGATTAGCTAGTTGGTGGGGTAACGGCCTACCAAGGCGTCGATCCGTAGCTGGTCTGAGAGGATGGCCAGCCAGACTGGGACTGAGACACGGCCCAGACTCCTACGGGAGGCAGCAGTTAGGAATTTTGCGCAATGGGGGAAACCCTGACGCAGCCACGCCGCGTGCGGGATGAAGGCCTTCGGGTCGTAAACCGCTTTTGTCGAGGAAGACACCCGACGGTACTCGGCGAATAAGCAACGGCTAACTACGTGCCAGCAGCCGCGGTAATACGTAGGTTGCGAGCGTTGTCCGGATTTACTGGGCGTAAAGCGCGCGCAGGCGGCTTCGAAAGTCCACGGTGAAAGCTCCCGGCTCAACTGGGAGAGGCCCGTGGAAACTCCGGAGCTTGAAGGCAGGAGAGGCA